>NZ_JANLVV010000201.1:0-41986 GCF_031364185.1 Salinibacterium sp.
CGCGCCGGCGCCATGATCTGGAAGCCGACAGGCAGACCGTCTTCGGGAGCGAGCCCGATCGGCAGGCCCATGCCGGGAACGCCGGCAAGGTTCGCCGGGATGGTCGTCACATCGTTGAGATACATCGCCATCGGGTCGTTGACTTTCTCGCCAAACGGGAATGCCGTGGTCGGTGCCGACGGCGACACAAGCACATCTGCCTTCTCGAAAGCCGAAGCAAAGTCGCGCTGGATCAGCGTTCGCACCTTCTGCGCACTGCCGTAGTAGGCGTCGTAGTATCCGGCAGACAGCGCGTAGGTGCCCAGGATGATGCGCCTCTTCACCTCGGGCCCGAATCCGGCCTCGCGGGTCGCCGCCATCACATCCTCGACGGTGCCGCTCACCTTCGAGCGCATGCCGAACCGCACCGAATCGAACTTCGCCAGATTGCTGGATGCCTCGGCCGGAAGGATCACGTAGTAGGCAGCCACGGCGTACTCGAAGTGAGGCGCCGATACCTCCACGATCTCGGCACCGGCAACCGTCAGCAGTTCCAACGCCTCGTGGAACCGCTGGGAAACGCCGGGCTGGAAACCGGGACTATCTAACTCTTTCACTACGCCCACGCGCAGCCCCTTGAGATTTTCCGCCTTCGCACCCCTGCGCGCGGCATCCGCGAACGACGGCCACACGTCGGTCAGGGACGTGCTGTCGCGCGGGTCATGACCACCGATCACGTCATGTAGCAGGGCCGCATCGAGCACGGTTCGGGCGACCGGGCCGACCTGATCGAGCGACGACGCCAGCGCGATGGCGCCATAACGGGAGACACCGCCATAGGTCGGCTTGACGCCGACCGAACCCGTGACGGCGGCCGGCTGACGGATCGAACCGCCCGTGTCGGAGCCCAGGGCCAGCGGCGCCTCGAACGCCGCGACCGCCGCCGCAGACCCACCGCCCGAGCCCCCCGGGATCCGCGAGAAATCCCACGGGTTTTTCGTTGGCCCGTAAGCGGAGTGCTCTGTCGACGAACCCATGGCGAACTCGTCCATGTTGGTCTTGCCGAGAGCGATGAGCCCGGCTGTCTTCAGCTTCGCCACCGGCGTCGCATCGTACGGCGGGATCCATCCCTCGAGAATCTTCGACCCCGCGGTTGAGGGCATACCCATCGTGCACAGCACGTCTTTGATGGCCACCGGAACCCCGGCCAGCGGGCCCAGCTTCTCGCCGGCCGCGCGACGCTCATCGATGACTTCAGCGGCGGCGAGGGCCTCGGAGTTCACATGGAGGAATGCGTGCACGTCGCCGTCGACTGCGGAAATGCGATCAAGGTGAGCCCGGGTAGCCTCGACCGAACTGACCTCGCCCGAGGAGAGCTTATCGGCCAGCGCGGAAGCAGAAAGGTAGATGAGTTCGCTCATGCGCACGCCCCCGTAGCAATGATGGGCAGGGTGTACGGGCGGCTAGTCACTGCTCTTCGCCCAGGATGGCGCTCACCTTGAAGCGGCTGCCATCGTGCTCGGGCGCACCGGCGAGGGCCTCGGCGGTCGTGAGGGTCGGCCCCGCAACATCCGGCCTGAATACATTCACCAGGGGGATGGGGTGACTCGTCGCGGTAACATCCGCGGTGGCAACCTCGCTGACTTTCGCCACCGAGTCGACAATTACGCCGAGCTCGCCGGCGAGGGTGACAATCTCGTCCGGGGTCAGCGCGATGCGAGCGAGGTTCGCCAGATGCGACACCACGTCCGTTGTGATTGCTGCGCCCTTAGCGCCGGGGGTGATGTCAGGCATGCGGCTCCGTAAACAGTTTCAGGGATGCCCCAGTCTATTCGGACAGCGCGGACCACCCTGCGGCGCCCGACGTCGTGGCAGACCGAAAGGGCCTACCTTCGTGGTGCAACTGCCCTCGCCGATATCGGCGGTTCGCCGCCGGAAACGAATTGCCCCTTACCAATGGAAATTAGCGCAAAATTTCTCATCGATTCGGTGCCGGGGCTGAAATACTCGTTATGCCCGGTCGAGGCGAGCAGGGCGCCTCCCACGAGCGAGTCGGAATTGCCCGTGACTCCCAGAGCCCTGGCTCCATAACTGGCCGACCCTGGGTCGCTACCGAAGTAGGAGCTATTGGGGATCGGATCCCAAGCGGCTTCCCCCACGAAAACGTTGCCGTTGCGAACGTGCAGCTCGGCGACCGACTTTGCGGGGCTTCCGGGTGAGCCCACCATTGCCAGCGCATCCACCTCGAAGTCATACTCGGTTAGCGCCATCAGCGCGGCCGTCGAACCGTACGAGTGGGCGATCACGGTCACGTAGGGCTCGTCGTGGGTGCGAATCGACTGCAGGCCCATGATCGCGGAGGCCAGCGCGTCCCGACCTTCGTCGGCATTCTGGATGCCACCCACGTTGGTCAGATTCGGTGTGTGGTACCCGATCCATGCCACCGTCGCCACGCTCGGGCCGGCCGCGTCGTCACCGACTGTCGACGCGTTGGCCGAATCGAAATAGTCGAGCCAACTGAGTTGCTGGTCATAGAGTCGGCCGGCAGCCCCGACCCAGTCGCCCATCTGGTTCTCGATGGTGAAAAACATGCCGGGCACGAGGAAGCTGACGTAATCAGCCGTAGCCAGGTCGCCCAACACGATGGCGGCGCGACCCTGCCCGGTCACGTCGAGGGTCAGCAGCGTCGGGCGCAACTTATCCGCAGAAGCGACGGCCGCGGTCGGGAGGGGTTTTCCTGTCACGACGTTTTCGCCAGTGCCGTCGAGGGCGACCGAAATTGAGCGAAGCATCTTCAGCTGTTGCCGGGCATTCTCGACCACCGAGCGCCCGGCGTCACTGCCAATCAATCGATCAAGGTCACGAATGGTGGAATCGAGCATGCCCCGGTTGGCGACGTCCCGAACTCGGAAAGGAACGCCCTCGAGGTTCCCGACGAGCTGGGGAGCCGAATGACGAAGTGCCGACTGGCTCTGCGCATCGAGGGCCGACCACCACAGGGTGACATCCCGCGTCGGTGGCGGGCTGGCGAGAAGCGTGTTGATGGCATCCGGATGCGCGGTGACGTACTCGGAGATACCGGAACCTTTCAGCAGCGACAATTGCTGCAGCAACCGGATGCCTTTGACCAACTCATTCGGCTGCGTGACGGGCGCGGGACCGATCACCGGAATCGGCGGGGCCATAGGAAGAATGCCGAGGAGGCCAGCCGGTGATCCCTCGCTGGGGAGAACGTCGCGACCGCTGGCGACCCACGACTGCACCAGGGAATACCGGGAGATTTCATGCACACCGAATGCCTCGGCGACAGGTCCCAGTGCCACCGAGGTGAAAGCTGCGATGTCAAACAGCAATGTCGGGTGTTCCCCTCAGTTTGCAGTAGCCGCGCGACGCCCTCCTGACGTGCGGCCTTGCAACCCCAATATTAGGGGCTAGACCACCCCGTTTGCAGGTTCACCTGATTCCGCCGTGAAACGGGCTCAATATTGGCCTTTACCTCGGTTAACTCCCCAGATTCGGCTGTTCGATGATGAATTTCCTAGTCCAGCGCCTCCGGGCCCCCCGCCAGGAGTAACGCGAACTGGGCCGCATCGATGATGCGAACCCCGAGTTCCTCCGCCCTGCCCAGCTTTGATCCGGCGCCGGGCCCCGCAGCCACGAAATTCGTCTTCTTGCTGACGCTCGACGCAGCCTTACCCCCTGCCGCAATGATCGCCTCGAGCGCGCCCTCCCGCGTGAAGCCGTCAAGGCTGCCCGTGGCGACGACAGTAATCCCGGCGAGAGGGCCATCGGCGGCAGCGGCTGCCCCGGGGCCGGGATGGCCCGGAGTCGCAAACTGCACGCCGGCGTCCGCCCATTTCGTGATGATCTCGAGATGCCAATCGACCTGGAACCAGGCGATCACCGCATCGGCAATGATGCCGCCGACGCCGTCGACCGAAGCGAGTTCGTCACGACCGGCCGCCCTGATCGCATCGATCGAACCGAAGTAGCCCGCGAGCGCCCTGGCGGCAACCGGGCCGACATGCCGAATGCTGAGAGCGACGAGAAAACGCCACAGGTCTTTCGTCTTTGCGAGTTCGATCTCGCTGAGCAGTTTGGTAGCAGCACTGGACGGCACGAAGTCGACGTCCCCGGTGAACTCCGCGTTCTCCCCCGTGAACTCGCCGTCCCTTTTTGCGCGCTTGCGGCGGTACGGGGTTTCGGTTCGTTCTATCCCATCGTCGCCCAGTTTCACCAGCCCTGTCTCGGAGTCACGCACGCGAACCCTGATGTCGAAGATCTGCGGCAGGGTCAGCGAGAACAGTCCGGCTTCAGTGACCAGCGGCGGGGCATCCGGATAATCGGGCTGGGTCAGAGCCGCAGCCCCTACCTCGCCAAGGCCCTCGATGTCGAGCGCGCCACGGCTGCCCACATGCTCGACTCGGCCGCGAACCTGCGCGGGGCAGCTGCGCGCATTGGGGCAGCGCAGGTCGATGTCGCCCTCCTTGGCGGGACCAAGCGCCGTGTCACACTCTGGGCACCGGGTCGGCATCACGAACTCGCGTTCGGTGCCGTCGCGCAGTTCGACAACGGGGCCGAGCACCTCGGGAATGACATCGCCGGCCTTGCGCAACACCACCATGTCGCCAATGAGAACACCCTTGGCTTTCACCACATCCTGGTTGTGCAGGGTGGCTTGCCGCACGACCGATCCCGCCACCCGAGCCGGTTCCATCACCGCGAACGGGGTGGCGCGACCGGTGCGGCCCACCGACACCACGATGTCGAGCAGGCGCGTATTGACCTGCTCGGGCGGATACTTATACGCGATCGCCCATCGCGGTGCTCTCGAGGTTGCACCGAGTTCTTCGTGAAGATACAACTCGTCGACTTTGACGACAATCCCATCAATTTCGTGCTCGACGGTGTCGCGATGATCGCCGTAATACGTGATGAATCGGGCGGCATCGTCCGCCGTCTTCTTCACCTCGAAATACGGGCTGGTCGGCAGCCCCCAGGTTTTCAGCAACGCATAGATGGCGCTTTGGGTGGCCACGGGTGGGCCGGAAGGGCCAGCGCTGGGCCAGGCGCCGATGCCGTGCACGAGCATCCTGAGCCTCGACAGCCGGCGATGCATGAGGTCGAGCCCGGCCGCATTCTTACTTTCGGCCTTTTGTCTGAGCGAACCGGATGCCGCGTTCCGCGGGTTTGCGAACACCCTCTCGCCCGCGGCTGCCTGTTCGGCGTTCAACTCGCGGAACGACACGACGGGGAAGAATATCTCACCGCGGATCTCGACCAGCGGCGGATGACCTTCGCCCTCCAGCCGTGAGGGAATACCGGGGACGAAGGCAACATTCTCGGTCACGTCCTCCCCTACCACCCCGTCACCGCGCGTCGCGGCGCTGGTCAGCCGACCATTTTCATAGCGCAGGTTGATCGCAAGCCCGTCGATTTTCAACTCGCACAGGTAGTCGACGCGGCGACCGGAATCTCGCTCGACCTTCGAGGCCCATGCGGCGAACTCGTCAAGCGAGAAGACGTTGTCGAGACTGAGCATGCGCTCGGCGTGGGTGACGGGATCGAACAGTTTCGCGGCGCGACCGCCCACGGTCTGGGTCGGGCTGTCTTGGCCCTGCAACTCGGGGAACAGGCGCTCCAGCTCTTCGAGGCGGCGGATCATCGCGTCGTAATCGGAGTCTGGCACCAGCTCGGCGTCTCGCGCATAATATGCGTCGCGCAGCTCGAGGATGCGCGTTGTCAGGGTGTCGACCTCCGCTTTCGCCGCGATAAGGGCGGGATCGGTGTGCTCGGCGATGGGGATCTCTTTTTCGGCCACCATCCAAGCTTAGGTTTGCCAGCCGACATGCGTGGGAGCGTGACCTGATGCCCGCGGCCGGATCGGCTCAGTCGGGCAGCTCAGGCGTGCGCAGTTCAGGGGTGCGCCGCTCAGACGTGCGCCGCGACCGCGCTCACCGTGCGCGCGATGGTGCACTGGCCGAGCACCCTCGTGCCGATATACAGCACCGCGGTCTGGCCCGGCGAGACGCCGATGATGGGCTCGACCGGGTTGATCACGAGCTCGGTGACACCGGCCGCATCCGGAACCAGCTGTGCCATCGCCGGCACAGGGTCGGCGTGCGCACGAATCTGAACGTGACATTCGAACGAGTCGGTGGCCTCGACGATGATTCCGGATGCCACGGGGTCACGCCCAGCCCAGCTGAACTTCGACCCCGCCAGCTCGCCCAGGGCGAGCGCCTCGCGCGGGCCCACCACGACCTCATTGGACTTCGGCCGGATCTCGAGCACGAATCGCGGCTTGCCGTCATCCGTCGGAAAACCGACATTGATGCCCTTGCGCTGGCCGATCGTGAACGCGAGGGCACCCTCGTGCCTGCCGATCACGCTGCCGCTGCGATCCAGGATCTCGCCCTGCTCGGCGCCCACCCTCTCGGCGAGCCAACCTCGGGTATCACCGTCGGGGATGAAACAGATGTCGTGGGAGTCGGGTTTCGACGCCACGCTGAACCCACGCTCGGCAGCTTCGGCGCGCACCTCAGCCTTCGACGGGGTCGCCCCTAGCGGGAACATGCTGTGCGCAAGCTGCTCGGTGGTGAGCACGCCGAGCACGTAGGACTGATCTTTGGCCCAGGCGCTCGCGCGGTGCAGTTCGCGATTACCCTCCGCGTCGGTCTCGATATTCGCGTAGTGGCCGGTGGCCACGGCATCGAACCCCAGGGCGACCGCTTTTTCGAGCAACGCCGCGAACTTGATCCGCTCGTTGCAGCGCATACATGGGTTCGGGGTTCGGCCGGCCGCGTACTCCGCCACGAAGTCGTCGACGACATCGAGTGTGAATCGCTCCGAAAAGTCCCACACGTAGTACGGGATGCCGATGATATTGGCCGCGCGCTGGGCATCCATCGAGTCTTCAATGGTGCAGCAGCCGCGGGCGCCGGTGCGCAGGGTTCCGGGCTGGCGGCTGAGCGCAAGGTGCACGCCCACTACCTCGTGGCCGGCGTCGACGGCCCGCGCGGCGGCAACGGCGGAATCGACCCCACCACTCATCGCCGCCAGAACCTTCACGCCCCCCAGTTTACCTTTCATCATTCAGGAGGGTGTGTGACTGGAGTTAGCAGAGTGGATGCCGGGGTCACTTCAGTCACTCCATCCACCACAACCCCCTGAATAATGAAAGTCGGCGGGGCCAGGTCAGTGGCCCAGGTGCGGCTCACGGTCGGCGTAACCGGCGGCGCGGGCCCGGGCGACGGCATCGGGCAAAGCGGCGACGAACGCGTTCACCTCGGCCACGGTCGTGGCGTGGCCTAGCGTGATGCGCAGGGCTCCGCGCGCCGTGGGCTCGTCGAGACCCATCGCGAGCAGCACGTGGGATGCCTCGGGAACCCCGGCCTGGCAGGCGGATCCGGTCGAGACGCTGAAGCCCGCGACATCCAGCAGAAAGAGCAGTGAATCACCCTCGCACCCGGGAAAGGTGAAGTGGGCGTTACCAGGCAGCCTGTGGATGGGATCTCCCCGGAGGATCGCCGACGGAACCGCGACGGCGACACCGTCGATGAGCCTGTCACGGAGGGCCACAAGCCGAGACTGATCCGATTCGATCATGGATGCCGCGGCGCCAAACGCCACGGATCCGGCGACGTCCATCGTGCCGGAGCGGGCGCGCTGCTGGCTTCCGCCGTGGAACAGCGGGGTGACCGTCGCCGAGCGCGCGATGACGAGGGCGCCGATGCCCACTGGCCCGCCGATCTTATGCGCCGAGATGCTCAGGGCCGCGAGCCCCGATGACGGGAAGTCGAGTCGAAGATAGCCGTACGCCGACACCGCATCCGCATGAACCGGAACACCGTGCGCCGCGGCGAGGTCGGCCACAGCGCGCACCGGCTGGAGGGTTCCGACCTCGTTGTTCGCCCAGAGGGTGGTCACGAGGGCGACGTCGTCGCTCAGGGCAGCGTTGAGGTAGTCGAGGTCGATAAGGCCTGTGTCAGAGACGGGCACCCAGTCAATCACAGCACCCTCATGCTGCTGCAGCCACTCGAGAGCGTCAATGGTGGCGTGGTGCTCGGCGCGAGTGGCGAGAATTCGGTTACGCGGGGCGCGTGCCCAGAACAGTCCCTTGATTGCCAGATTGATGGCTTCGGTCCCGCCGGAGGTGAAGGTCACCTCCACCGAATCGGCACCCACGGACAGCGCGACGGCCTCGCGAGCCTCCTCCAGCATTCGTTTCGCGTTCTGGCCCTGCGAATGAATGGACGAGGGGTTTCCGACCACCGGCAGCGCGCCCGCGTACGCCTCGACGACGGCAGGGAGCATGGGTGTAGTCGCTGCGTGGTCGAGATAAATGACCATTCCTGCCTCCCCGAGCGTGTACGTGAGCGCCTCGCCCGTTCATTACTCTAGATCGCATGCCCGAAGCAGATTCACTCGCCGAGCTCGGCGTCACCCTCGGCCCGAAGGGTGGCGAACTGCGGGTCTGGTCCGCCAGCGCGACCGCGATGGAACTGTGCTTGTTCGACGACCGCGACGCCAACTGGATCGCACAGCGACTGCCGATGACCAGGAGCGAGGGGGATGTGTGGGTCGTGGCATCCACCGACCTGGTTGCCGGGGTGCGTTACTCGGTGCGCGCGACGGGCCCGACGACGCCGGGACACGCCTTCGACCCTGCGCTGCACCTGATCGACCCTTACGCTCGAGGGCTTGCCCGCGCCGAGACCGGGGATTGGCGCGGCTACGTGCAGGAGCCGGACACCTTCGACTGGGGCAACTCGGCACCGCCGCGCATCGGCATGGACCACACGGTCATATACGAGGCGCACACCAAGGGCATCTCGAAGCTCAACCCGGATGTTCCCGAGCACCTGAGAGGCACCTACGCCGGGCTCGCCCACGACACGACGATCGCGTATCTGAAAGACCTGGGAGTCACCGCCGTCGAACTGCTGCCCGTGCAACAGTTCGTCAGCGAGCAGCGCCTCATTAAGCAGGGGCTCACCAACTACTGGGGCTACAACACCCTCAACTTTTTCACCCCGCATGCCGGCTATGCGAGCCGCGCGGCCCAGCACGGCGGAACCGGCGCCGTGTTGCGTGAGTTCAAGGGCATGGTCAAGCTGCTGCACGAAGCGGGCCTCGAGGTGGTGCTCGATGTGGTGTACAACCACACCGCCGAAGAGGGCATGACCGGCCCCACGACGAGTCTGCGAGGCCTCGATAACCGCCACTACTACCGCCAGACCCCCGATGGCAGATATGTGGATGTCACGGGCTGCGGCAATTCGCTGAACACCGCGACCGCCGCCTCCCAGCGCCTCATCCTCGACTCGCTGCGCTACTGGGCGAACGACGTGCAGATCGACGGGTTCCGCTTCGACCTGGCGGCCACCCTCGGCCGCAACGATGCTGGCGACTTCGACCCTGAGCATCCGCTGCTGCTGGCGATTCGGGACGACCCGCAACTCGCGGGAACCAAGATCATCTCTGAGCCGTGGGACGTCGGCATGGGCGGCTGGCAGGTCGGGAAGTTCCCCGCCGGGTGGAGCGAATGGAACGACGGCTACCGCGATCGTATGCGTGACTTCTGGCTGACCGATATTGGCGCAACCCGGGCCACCGGCTCTGCACCCAACGGCATCGGATCCCTCGCCAGACGGCTCGCGGGGTCGGCCCACGTCTTTGCCCACGAGCGCGGACCCCTGGCCTCCGTCAATTTCATCACCGCCCACGACGGTTTCACGATGGCCGACCTGACCTCGTATAACGAGAAGCACAACCTCGGCAACGGCGAGAAAAACAGGGACGGCACCGACCACAACCACTCGTTCAACTACGGCGTCGAGGGTGCGACGGACGACGATTCGATCCGGGATGCCCGCGGCAAGGCCATGCGCAACCTGCTCGGCACCCTGCTGCTGTCGGCCGGGGTACCGATGCTGACGGCGGGCGACGAATTCGGCCGCACCCAGCGCGGAAACAACAACGCCTACAACCAGGACAGCGAACTCACCTGGCTGCCGTGGGAGCGGGAAGGCTGGCAGGACGAGCTGCTGGAGGTGTCGCGCCAGTTGATCCAGCTCCGTGGCGAGAATCCGGCGTTGCGTCCAGTGCGCTTCGGGATCGCGGGCGAAACGATCCCGTCGGCGACCCAAATGGACTGGTACAACAAAGAGGGCCTGTCGATGTCAGAGCAGGACTGGGATTCCCCGGTCGAACGCACCCTGCAGTACCTCGCGGCCTCCACACCGGAGTTCGAAGAGTTCAACCGCATCCTCCTGATCGTGCACGGGCTGGAGGACGATGTGACGGTGACGCTGCCACGGCACGCTGGGGTTACCGGCTACCTGTTGCTCTGGGACTCGGCGGTCGAAGACCCGAGCGAGTCGATGACCGAGCATGCACCGGGTGGCGAGCTGGTCGTAGCGGGAGTGTCGATGCAACTGTTCCGGGCGCACTGAGGGTGCCGTCGTGCGGATAATGCAGGCGCAGCAGGCGACGCCGGGATGAGCGCGACGCCGGCCACGATAGCGCTCTCGAGTGCAGGCATCCCCTTCATCGGTCACGAGTACCAGCACGACCCTGGCACCACCGACTTCGGGCGGGAGGCGGCCGACGCGCTGCACCTCGATGCGGGCCAGGTGTTCAAGACCCTGATGATTGAGGTGGATGGCCAGCTCGTCGTCGCCATCGTGCCGGTCTCGGGCCGGCTCGACCTCAAGGCGCTGGCCGCCGCCGTGGAGGGAAAGAAGGCCGTGCTGGCCGATCCGCACGTCGCCGAACGAAAGACCGGGTACATCGTCGGCGGTATTAGCCCGATCGGGCAGAAGATCACTCACCCCACGGTGCTCGACGAGACCGCAGAGCTCTACGACACGGTGTTCGTGTCGGGCGGGCGGCGCGGTTTCGACATCGAGCTAGCCCCCGCCGACCTGGTGAGAGTCACCGGGGCAGTGGTGGCGGCGATCGGGCGCGACTGAGCCCGCCGGCGCGGCCGGATTAGGCCACCACTCCCTATTCGGCGACGGCGATCAGCCCCAGCTCAGACGCCGATGCCAGCAGTGGATGCCACGGAACAACCCGCACGGTGTAGCCGAAGCTCCCGGCTCGCGACAGGGGCACCGTCCCGGCGAACACCTTCGGCTGGCCGGGGCCGGACGGCATCAACTCGAGTGGTGCATGCTTTACGTTCTCGAGGTGGTCGCCGTCACGGGCCCGCCCGTACACCACCTCCACGGAGAGGTCGGCCGCGTCGAGCCCATCGGTGTCGACTGTGGCCCGCAGGTGAAGTTCGTCACCGACCTGGGGAACCGTGTCGACTCCCCCGGATTCCACGTGGGTGACATGTACCCTCGGCCAGGCGGTCGTGATCCGCGACTTCCACGCCGCAAGATCCCGAGCGGGCTGGTACGCGTTGGCGCTGATCGTGGCACTGGAGGCGGCTGCCGGGATGTACAGGCGCTCCACGTATTCGCGCACCATGCGATCGGCCGACAGCGCCGGAGACAGGGTTGCCAGCGTGTGGCGGATCGAGTCAACCCAGCGGCTGGGTACGCCGTCGGCACCGCGGTCGTAGAACCTCGGCGCGATCTGGTGCTCGATCAGGTCGTACATGCTGTTCGCCTCAAGCTTGTCGCGCTCCGCGCCATCCCCAGCAGAATCTGCCGAAGGGATCGCCCAGCCGTTCTCCTCATCATAGAATTCGGCCCACCAGCCATCCAGGATCGACAGGTTCAGCGAACCGTTCAGCGCGGCCTTCATGCCCGAGGTACCGCAGGCCTCGAGCGGACGCAGCGGGTTGTTCAGCCAGATGTCGGTGCCGGGGTAGAGCAGTTTCGCCATGGCAATGTCGTAGTTCGGCAGGAACACGATGCGCTTTCGCACCTCGGGCTCTTGGCTGAATTCGACCAGTTTTTGAATTAGGCGTTTTCCTTCATCGTCCGCGGGATGCGACTTGCCAGCTATCACAAGCTGAACGGGTCGCTCGGGGTGCAGCAGCAGCGCGCGCAGCCTTTCCGGATCGTGCAGCATCAGGGTGAGGCGCTTATAGGTCGGGACGCGACGCGCAAACCCGATCGTGAGAACGTGCGGGTCGAGCAATTCCGAGAACCACGCGGGTGCCCCCACTCCCGGATTCTGCTCCTGCCAGGCCTCGGCAGTGCGGCGACGGGCATCCGTCACCAGTTGCTCACGCATCCGGCCCCGCACCGCCCACAGGTCTTCGTCGGTGATCGCGGAAGAGGCCCAGTCGACCGCGGTGGTGTCAACTGTGCCGAACTTTTGGTGCGCAAGCCCGAGCATCTGCGGATCGGTCCAGGTAGGTGCATGCACACCGTTGGTGACCGAGCCGATCGGCACGTCAGCGTTGTCAAAGCCGGGCCAGAGGGAGCCGAACATGCCGCGCGACACCTCGCCGTGCAGCTTCGACACCCCATTGGCGCGCTGGGCGAGTCGAAGTCCCATCACGGCCATGTTGAACATGCCAGGGTCTCCGCCGTCGTAGTCCTCGACTCCCAGTGCCAGCACATCCGATGCCGAAACTCCGGGCAGCAGGTCGGTGGAGAAGTACTTCTCGATAGTCCCGACCGGGAACCTGTCGATGCCCGCGGGCACCGGAGTGTGGGTGGTGAATACCGTACCGGCGCGGACAGCCTGCAGGGCATCCGCAAACCCGAGGCCCTCACCGATCAGGTCGCTGATGCGTTCAAGCGCCTGGAAGCCGGCATGACCCTCGTTGGTGTGGAACACTTCGGGGGTCGGCGCGCCGGTGAGCTCGGTGTACAGTCCGATTGCTCGCACCCCGCCGACGCCGAGCAGCAGTTCCTGCATCAGCCGATGCTCTCCACCACCGCCGTACAGTCGGTCGGTGACGAATCGCAATTCGTCGCTGTTTTCCGAAACATCGGTATCGAGCAGAAGCAGCGGGATGCGACCGACCTGCGCCACCCAGATAACGGCCGACAGCGCCCGCCCGTCCGGCAACGCGAGGGTCACCCGCGCGGGTTGACCGTCGGGTTGACGCAGCATCGACAGCGGCAACCCATCGGGGTCGAGCACCGGATATGTCTCCTGCTGCCATCCTTCGCGCGAAATAGCCTGCCGAAAGTACCCGGCCCGGTAGAACAGGCCGACGCCGATGATCGGCACACCCAGGTCGGAGGCGCTCTTCAGGTGATCGCCGGCGAGAATGCCGAGCCCACCCGAGTATTGCGGCAGGGCCGCGGCGATTCCATATTCGGGCGAGAAGTAAGCGATGGATGCCGGAGCCGACTCCAGCTGCTGGTACCAGCGCGGCTCACTCAGGTACTGGTGCAGCCCGTCGAGGAGGACGTTCGCGGTGCCGACGAAGTCGGCGTTTGCGGCGAGCTCGTCGAGTCTCGCGGGTTCGACGGCACCGAGCATTCCGATCGGATCATGGCCCGTCTCGTCCCAGAGGGCAGGGTCGATTTCACGGAAGAACTGGCGGGTCGGCTCGTGCCATGACCATCGCAAATTTGAGGCAAGCTCTTCAAGCCCGGACAGGGCGTGCGGAAGAACCGTGCGAACCGTAAACCGTCTGATTGCCTTCACCGGATAAGCCTATGGCAGTTGTAGGCAGTGCCCATTACTCAGCCAGCGGCCCGTTCTCCCCGTCGGATTTTGGCGTGCGTCGCCTCCGCGATGAGATCGCGCTCACGACAGTGAACCCGGCATAGCCGAAGAGTGCGGCAGCAACGACCGGCACGATCCAGGGCCTGTTGGAGCCATTGATTGCCGTATTGACCCATCCCACCCAGGGGATCGAATACCAGACATCACCCTTGATCTGCAGGGGGAGAACCGGATCTGGGTCAGGATCGCTGTTGTTGTCGCCCTTGACGATAAAGGAACGAGAGCCATCGGTGGAGGTGTTGATCTCCATGACCCTATGAGTGATGACATCCGGTTCGCCTGACCTAATCTGATAGGTGACGACAGTACCGATGACGATGTTCTCGGGATCGATGGGGCGCACGATGATCAGCGTTCCCGGAGGAAGCCCGGGCTCCATCGAACTCGTCAGCACAGTGAGTGGGATCGACCCTGACGCCTTGGGAATCAGGATGATCATGACGGCGAGAGTGACAACGATGATCAGCAGCGCCGCGCTGAGCCCCACTCCGAGGTAGTACCAGAGTGAGCGTTCCTGTGTGAGAGTTTTCGCGGCGCCCGTGTCGGTCATGACTCCCCTGGTTTCCTCCGCCGACGACGGACAACACAGAATATACCGACACCGATGAGCACCCCGGCACAGGGAAACAGGAATGTCGCGGGTGCTTGGCCCGTGTAAGCAAGACCCGAACCGAGCCGCCGTGAGACGCCAGCAGGCATCGAGG
Organism: Salinibacterium sp.; assembly: GCF_031364185.1. Lineage (NCBI taxonomy): Bacteria > Bacillati > Actinomycetota > Actinomycetes > Micrococcales > Microbacteriaceae > Salinibacterium > Salinibacterium sp. The sequence continues at coordinate 14,331 of NZ_JANLVV010000201.1, forward strand.
CAGTGGTCGACAAGCCCGGATTAGCCGGGACAGTGGGCGCCGGTGGAGTGCTCGGACTGACACACTCCGCGTTCGGAAATGCTCCAGCGGCCGCATCCCGCATCGCCACTTGGAAGTCGAGCACCGCTGCCTGCCCCTGCGCGTCCGATCCCGACACAGACTCTGACATGGTGACGGTGAAGTCGATCCTCAGCACCTCCCGTGCACCCAGAGTGTGGCTGGGCACGAGCACAGCACAGCGCTGCAATTCGGCGAAGCTCGCCCTTGAGGTTGCGGCAGTTCCGACGTCAAGTGTGGTGAGAGTGACCCCGGCGGCGAACGCTGCTGATGGCACCGAAAGCGCTCCCACGCTCACGCGAGCGACGGCAAAATCTACCGTCGGATTTTTGACCCAGAGGGTGGTGGTGACAGACTCCCCCGGCACCAGCAGGCCGAGGTCGTCGAACAAACCACCGGGCAGTCCCGTGGAAAAGTTGACGCCGTCGTCACTGAGCAGCACCTCGGGTGAGGCTGCGCTCGCCGGACCGGCCATGGCGAGGATGAGCCCTGTCGCGATGACAGTCGATAGGGCAACCGCCGCCACCCGCGTCCACGCGCTGCGCATCACGCTTACGGCTTCTTCGTGAGGGCGAACGACTGGGATGCGCCACCGTTGCAGGCGAACTGCTGAAGTTGGGTTCCGTTCGCAGTGCCAGGTACGGCGAGACAGACACCGCTATACCTGTTGACGAACGTGACAGTGCCCCTGGGAGTCCCATCGGCCGCGATCTCGGGCTTGACCATCCACTCTGCGCGATCGTTCGTGAGGGCGTTCTGTGAGCCGATGATCACGAGAGTTCCATCGAGCGTCGTGTCACTCGTCAGCGACCATCCACGCGTTGCGTTCTCGACATTGATGACGTTGTAGTAGCCAGTGTCGGTCGGAATGAATTTCCAGTCGTGCAGTGTAGATGTCGAACATCCGGCGCTTTCGAGAGGCGCATCCACGGTGGTACTACCGGCAGTCAGGCACTGGGTTGTTGCTGCGTACACCACCCGGTAGGTCTGCGCCGGATCAAGCCTCGTCATCGCTCCGGAGGAGGTGGAAAGCGCTGAGAAGTTACCAGCGGCATCCCCGGCACGCACCGAGTACACGTGAATGACGCCCGCGGTACGGCCAGTGTCGGTGTAGGCAAGGGTTTCCGGAGCAGTCGAACCCGCGAGCACGCCATCGCGGAAGATCTGGTACGAGGTCACTGCGACGTTGTCCGTTGAGCTCATCCAGGTGACCGTGTTTTGTGCCGCCGTGGAGGTGTTTGTCATGACATTTGTCGGCGAACTCGGTGCAACCGACTCGGCGGTCACTGTCGCACTATTCGTGGCGGAGTTGTTCGCCAGGTTGTGGTCATACACCGTCGCGTTCACCGCGCTGGCGACGTCAGCCGTGACGACGGCGGGGCCCGCAGGGGTGGCCGAGGGGAATGTGCCTCGCACCGTGATGATGCGTGACTCGCCTGAGGCTAGTTGAGTCGCGGCTCCGGTGTCGCAGAGACGTGTGGTGGCGGTCGCGACGGTGCAGTCCGCCGTCGTCGTCGGGGCGTTCGCCGTAGTGCGAGTCACCGAGGTCACCGACAGCGAGGCGGGCAGCGTGAGTGTCGTCCGCACGCCAACGGCTGGCTTTGGCCCATTATTGGTGACCGTAAAAGTCCAGGCCGACGGCGTGGCGTTCCCCGCCGCCGGCGTGGGCGTGGCCAACGCGGCGACCGTCACGTCGGCACCGAGGGCGATGGTGCTTGTGATCGCTGGTGCGGTGCTCGACTGGCCCCACTGGGGAGCCAGGAAGTCCGTATAGACGGCTGAGGCTCCGTAGGCGCCACTTGCACCTGCCGTGCCCTGCTGGACAACGGCCCTGAACCTGAGCGTGAGTGATTCTTCCGGGGCAATCGAACCGCCGGCGGTGGCGGAGGAGCCGAGGCCGAGGCGCCCGGACACGGTTCGACTGGCCGGGGCGTACTCGCCCTGGTCGTCCCCTGCCGCATCGCTTATCGTGGTGCCCCCGACAACGATGGAGCCGGAAACGAACTCAACTCCTGCCGGCACAACGCCGGAGATAGCCGAGGTGAGCGCGAGGCTTCCCCCGGTATTTTTTATGGTGGTCGTAGCTTCGAGAGTGTCCCCGACGCGCAGCTCCCCGCCCGGAGTGGTGATGTTTGCCACCGTTGACGAGGCGACAAGGCACGGCCCGGAGCCAAATGACACATCGTCGATGAAGTTTCCCACGCTTTGGTCTCCTGACCCCGTGCTGATTGCCGAGAAGGCAAACTTCGTGGTCGTTTGGCCTGCCGGGACCGTGTAGATCCCCTCGTGGCGCACCCACCCCGAGGTCGTCGCGCTGTAGCTGCCCTGCACAACACCGGCGTCGGAGGGCGCTCCAAGAGTGACACTCATCACGTCTGTTCCGACTCGTGCGCGATGAAGCAATGACCACCGCACGACCTGGCCGGGGGTGGTGGCAACGTTTTGAAAGAGCGTGCCGTTGATGTACGCATTGAGTTCGGCAAACTGGCTGCCGACCGCCGACGGAACCCCGTTGAATCCGCTGCTCCAGATCTCAATGCTCGAGTCGGTCGTTGACCAGGGCGGAACCTGTGCGGCTGGGAGCAACGAGTATGAACTCGCGGGTATCGCGGGCGTCTCAAAGCTACCGTTCTGCAAGCGCGTGGCCGGAGTGCAATTGGAGTTCAGGGATGCCACTGCGACCGTCGCGTTCTGGCTGACCGAGGTCGACCACAACGCGCTCGACACACTGGTGCCCGCCAGCACAAAAAACAGGATGAAACCCAAGGCGATCGCGATGCGGACTCTCATCAGCGCACCTGCCTCGCGTTGAGTGGTACTGAGAATGACGTGGAAGCCGCCTGCACCGACGCTGGCGCATTCACGCCGAGGCGGGCCTCGAGGCAGACGGTTGCCGTTTGGCCTTTCGCGAGCACAATGGGCGCGACAAAGGAGCTCGGAGTTGTGCCAAACGGGGTGACCTCACAGGTCGTCGCCTGGCGGAGCACCACGGTCAGGTTGGCGGCGAGCAGGCTGCTCGGATCACTGAAAACTACCGGCGCGAGGGTGATGGAAATCGGAGTGTAGCCGGTGTTCTTGAGGGTGATGACCCCCGAGACGCTTGAGCGCCCTGGCAGGAGCTTGCTGTTATCCATGCCGGGCACCGCGTAGCTCGACACATCGTTGATCGTCAGGGCTGTGGATCCTGAGGTAATGCTTGAAGCGTTGACAATGGTGCGGGAATTCCAGACCGCATAGGTTCCACCGGCCGCGCTCGTGGCGAGCACGATGGCCGTGGCGAAGATGCCGACGGTGGTGAGAATCCGACGAAGAGGAGCGACCGAAGCACGAGGGGGCGTGACGGAAGCGGTGATCTTCCTCATGACGGGCTCCATTTCGGTATTCGATCGCGGTGGTGGTCCAACCCAGGCTGGGGCATGCCGCCAACGCGGCATGCCCCAGGGTGCCTAGCGGGTCTGGTTAAGCTTGAGCGACAGGGTCGCGAGGCTGACCGAACCGTTTTGGGCAATGCTGCTCTCACCGACGGCGTCGCCGACGGTGGACGGAAGTTCGACGGTGACCTTGACGGCTACCGGGATGGTCGCGGCGCTCGGGGCCACAGTGATGACTCCCGTGGTGGCGTTGGTTGTCACTCCGGTGCCGGTCGCTGTGATCGTGACGACGAGCTTGCTCTTAAGGTCGAGGCTTGCCTGGCCGGTCGCTGCAACGATCGTCGCGGGGTCGTAGCTCAGGTTTGCGAGGAGGTTGTTGCCGGTCGCGACCACGTTGATGTTCTGCGTGAATTCGAGCTTGTCACCGGGGACGATTTTCCAGCTGGAGATCGTCGGGATCGCGGTTGCGGTGCGGTCAGCGGAGATGTCCTTCCACGTACCTGCGCCATTTGTGGCAATGGTGAGGGTACCCGAGGCAACGGCTCCGGCGGAGACCGATGCGCTGGTGTTCCACAAGGCGAAGGTTCCAGCGCCACCCATGAGCAGTGCGACACCGGCAGCCGTTGCGACTGCGCCCTTGACGAGCTTGTTCATTATGTTTCCTTTCGAGGGCGCCACAAATGGCACCGGATGTCGGTCTGTGTTGACACACCAGCAACCTGGTGTGCACGTTGGGTTCGTGCGGAGTGTAAGGATGCCTGCACTGAGTCAGGCGGAGAATGTGCCCCCCAGAAAAAGATGAGTCTCTCTCCCCCAAAAGAAATATATCGTGTGGGCGCTAGGGGGGACAAGCTTTGTCCCCCACCCAAAACGGGGCACAAATCGTGTCCCCCCAAGTGCTGACCGCTGGCACAAGCATCACATTGTCGCTTACTCCGAGTCGTTTGTCAGGGGCTGCCCCCCGCTGAGCCTCGTGCGCTAACTTCGAAAGGTGGCACAACCAAAAGCTGACAAGGTGGTCTCGCGGGCCACGACCATTCCCACGCCCGCCATCGGCCGCATCCCGATTCGCCATCTCTCACCGCAACAGCCCGAGAATCGCTGGGTGGCAAAGAGCTTCGTCGGCGAGGTGGTGCCGTTCGAGGCCACCGTTTTCCGCGAGGGGCACGACCTGATCGGGGTGCAGCTTGTTCTCGCCGATCCTTCCGGCGCCGAGCAGGTGCACCGCATGCGGCCCATGGGGCCCGGCACAGATCGATGGACGACGGATGCCCAGCTCACCTCCGCCGGAACCTGGACCTGGCGCATCCGGGCGTTCACCGACGACTGGCTCACCTGGCAGCACAACGCGGAGTTGAAGATCCCGGCGAGGGTGGACGTCGAGCTGATGTTCACCATCGCCGCGCAGTTGCTCGCCCGCGCAGGGTCGCGCACAGTCTTCGCCGGCGCCCGCAAGACGCTCGGCAACAGTACCCTCTCACCCGAGCAAATGCTGGCGGCCCTGACCGATCCGGCGATTGCGGCTGCGATGGACTCGTCGCCGTTGGCCAGCCTCGAGACGTTCAGCGAGACCATGAGCCTTCGAGTCGAACGTTCCCGTGCCGCCGTGGGCAGCTGGTACGAGTTCTTTCCCCGCAGCGAAGGCGCAAAGAGGGCGAAGGATGGATCCTGGATCTCTGGCACCTTTCGCACGGCCGCACAGCGCCTGCCCGGGGTTGCGGCCATGGGGTTCGACGTGCTCTACCTGCCCCCCATCCACCCGATCGGTGTCACCCACCGCAAGGGGCCGAACAACACGCTCGATGCGGGCCCGGATGATCCGGGTTCGCCGTGGGCGATCGGTGCTGCCACGGGTGGCCACGACGCCATCCACCCTGATCTCGGGACAGTCAAAGACTTCACCTTTTTCCTTCGGGCGGCGAAGAAGGTGGGTCTTGAGATCGGAATCGACCTGGCCCTGCAATGCTCCCCCGACCACCCGTGGGTGGCCGAGCATCCCGAGTGGTTCACGACCCTCACCGATGGCACCATCGCGTTTGCCGAGAACCCACCCAAGAAGTACCAGGACATCTACCCGGTCAACTTCGATAATGATCCCGAGGGCATCCGCACCGAGGTGCTGCGCATCGTCGAGTACTGGATCTCGGTTGGCGTGCACATTTTTCGGGTGGACAACCCCCACACGAAGCCGCTGGCGTTCTGGGAGTGGCTGCTGGGCGTGATCTACGAACGTCACCCTGATGTCGTATTTCTCGCCGAAGCCTTCACTCGGCCCGCGATGATGCAATCGCTGGCGGGCGCAGGGTTTCAACAGTCGTACACGTATTTCACGTGGCGCAATACAAAGCTCGAACTCGAGACCTACTTCACGGAAGTGTCGAGCACGTCGGCTGACTACTTCCGCCCGAATTTCTTTGTCAACACTCCAGACATCCTGACTGAGTACCTTCAGTTCGGCGGCCAGGGCGCCTATAAGGTGCGAGCGGCTCTCGCTGCCACAGCCTCCCCGTCCTGGGGCGTGTACGCGGGCTTCGAGCTGTTCGAACATGTGGCGCGGCCTGGCAGCGAAGAGAATGTCGACAACGAGAAGTACGAATATAAGAAGCGCGACTGGGCGGCGGCAGACGCCGCTGGCACGACACTGGCGCCGTACCTCACTCGGCTGAACCTGATCAGGGCGGCGCATCCCTCGCTGCGACAGTTACGAAACCTTGACGTGCAGTGGACCGATGATGAATCGATCCTCGCGTTCTCGAAGTTCCTGCCCGCCGAGTTCACCGGCACAGGATCACCCGATGGGCTGATCATTGTCGCCAATCTCGACTCGCACGCGGTGCGTGAAACGCAGGTGCACCTCGACCTCACCAGGCTCGGTGTCGAGGCCGATGCTCGCATCGGAGTCACCGACCTGATTACCGGCGACAGCTTCACCTGGGGTCGCGACAACTACGTCCGACTCGACCCATTCACCCAACCTGTGCACATCCTGCGCGTCGAGTACACGAAAGGCACATGATGGCCGAGTCACACCCCACCCTTCCCGAGCTACACCCCGGGCTGATCGCCTCCATCGTCTCGGGTCGCCACCCGCAGCCGCACGACACGCTCGGTCAGCACCCTGCGGGCTCTGGATTTGTCATCCGCGCGCTGAGGCCGCTGGCCTCCACCGTCACGGCCGTGCGCACCGACAGCTCCCGGGTCGCGCTTGAGCACGTCACCGACGGTCTGTGGCAGGGGTTCGCTCCCGGCGAGGGCCAGGGTTACACTCTCGAGGCCACCTACGAGGGCGCCGCCGACTGGGTGGCCGAAGACCCGTACCGGTTCGTACCCTCGGTCGGCGAGATCGATCTGTACCTGTGGGGCGAAGGCCGACACGAGCAGCTATGGCATGTGCTGGGGTCCCACTTCCGACCTCACGAGGGCGTCGCCGGCACCAGCTTCTCGGTCTGGGCTCCCCACGCCAGTGCCGCTCGGCTGCTGGGCGATTTCAACGGCTGGAACGGAATCAGCCACGCCATGCGCCGCCTCGACGATAACGGGGTGTGGGAGCTGTTCGTCCCGGGCCTCGAACCCGGTAACACCTATAAGTTCCAGTTTCTGAGCCAGGCGGGTGACTGGGTGACCCGCGCTGACCCCATGGCCAGATACACCGAGGTCTCCCCGGCGACCGGCTCGAGGGTTGGCGTGAGCCGGTTCGAGTGGGCCGACGAAGAGTGGATGTCGCGGCGCGCGTCGACCGATCCGCACAACTCCCCCATGAGCATCTACGAGCTGCACGTCGGCTCATGGCGCCCCGGCCTGGACTACCGCAGCCTCGCCATCGAGCTCATCGACTACGTCACCCAGCTCGGGTTCACCCACGTCGAGTTCATGCCGCTCGCGGAGCACCCGTTCGGCGGCTCCTGGGGCTACCAGGTGACCGGATATTACGCGCCGACCAGCCGGTTTGGGCACCCCGACGATCTCAAATATCTCGTCGACTGCCTGCACCAGGCCGGCATCGGCGTCATCATGGATTGGGTGCCCGGTCATTTTCCCAAAGACGAGTGGGCGCTCGCGAATTTCGACGGGCAACCGCTCTATGAGCACTCAGACCCACGGCGCGGCGAGCAGTTGGACTGGGGCACGCTGATCTTCAACTTCGGTGACTCCCAGGTGCGCAACTTTCTGGTAGCCAATGCGCTGTACTGGCTGGAGGAGTTTCACATCGACGGTCTGCGGGTGGATGCCGTCGCGTCCATGCTCTACCTCGACTACTCACGTGAGGAGGGCCAGTGGTTGCCAAACCAGTATGGCGGCCGCGAAAACCTCGAGGCGATCAGCTTCCTGCAGGAGGTCAACGCGACCGCATATAAGCGCAACCCCGGCGTCGTGATGATTGCCGAGGAATCGACCTCGTGGCCTGGCGTGACCAAGCCGACCTCGTCATCCGGGCTCGGCTATGGCCTGAAATGGAACATGGGGTGGATGAACGACACGCTGCGTTACATGCAGGAAGACCCAATCAACCGCTCGTACCACCACAACCTGCTCACCTTCGGGCTCGTTTACGCGTTCAGTGAGAGTTTTCTGCTGCCGATAAGCCATGACGAGGTTGTGCATGGCAAGAGCTCGCTGCTTCACAAAATGCCGGGTGACCAATGGCAAAAGCTGGCAAACGTGCGCGTGTACCTTGCCTTCATGTGGGCGCACCCCGGCAAGCAACTGCTGTTCATGGGCAGCGAATTCGGGCAGCCATCAGAATGGAGTGAAGAGCGAGGTCTCGACTGGTGGATCCTCGACCAGCCCGTGCACCAGGGGCTGCAGAAGCTCGTCAGCAGCCTCAACCACCACTACACCGGCAGCCCCGCACTCTGGGAGCAAGACAACGATGCCGCCGGATTCGAGTGGCTGGATGGCGGCAACTCGCTGCAGAACGTCGTCGCCTTCGTGCGCTGGTCGCGCTCGGGCGAGCCACTCGTCGGCATCTTCAACTTTGGTGGCAACCCCATCGCTCCGTATCGCATCGGCCTGCCGTTCGCCGGAAGGTGGGCCGAAGTCATCAACACCGACGCCGAGGAGTTCGGCGGATCGGGCGTCGGAAACTTCGGTTCGGTGCAGGCCGTTGATGCGCCGTTCCAGGGTCGACCGGCGTCGGTTGAACTCACGCTTCCGCCGCTGGGAGGGCTCTGGCTGGCACCGCAACGCTAGCGTTCGCCGTTGCGGTCTGCGTCGCTGCCGCAGCCCGGCCGATGCAGGGCCCATCGGTCAGTAGAGCAGCAGAGTGAGGCGGCGACGAGCAGCCGCGACGCGCTCGTCATCGGCTCCTGCGATCTCGAAATAGTCGAGGATTCGGGTGCGTATGCGATTCTTGCCCTCGGCATCCAGCGTAGGAAACAGGTCGAGCAGCCGGGCAAACGCATCATCCAGGTTGCCACCGGCCACGTCCAGGTCGGCGACCACCAGTTGGATGTCTACGTTCGTTGGATCAGCTGCCGCCTTACCGTGCACCTCGTCCGGAGAAACACCATCCAGCCTCGACAGCAGCGAGATCTGGGCGAGCCCCGCAACGGCAAGGCTGTCACGGGGATTCTGGGCGATCGCTGTCTCGTAGGCTTTGATCGCGGTGGGGAAGTCCCCATTGGCGAGCGCGTCGTACGCCTCCTGGTGATGCGGGGGAAGTGGCTCCTCCAGCGGCTCGGCCTCGGCCGTGGCATCCACGCTCACCGCAATGGATCCGGTCACATTATTCTGGGCGGCCAGCTGAAGCACCTGCTCCATCACGTCGCGCAGGTCCTGCTCCGCCAGTGTCCCCGTGAAGAGCTGCACGGGCCGGCCACCTACGACGGCCGCGACGGTGGGAACCTGCTGCACCTGAAACGCCTGCACAAGCTGGGGGTTGGTCGTGGCATCCACCGTGACAAGCGCGATGCGCCCACCGTACTGGGGCACAAACTCGGTCAGTGAGGCCTCGACACCCTGCCCGAAGAACTCAACGATGACCGGGACAGTGGATGACAGGTCAAGCACCTCGGTGAACGTCGCGTCAGTCGCCGACCGCACGACACCACCGGCGGTGGTCGATGACGAGCCAGGCTCGTGCGCTCCGGGCGCGGGCGCGGGCGCGGGCGGCCTGACGAGGGAGGACAGGTCGACTGCCCCACGAAGGTTAGCGCCACCCAGAGGTGCGTTGGTCATCCGATCTCCCCAGCCTTGACGAGCCCCTGTGTGTATCCCAGCAGAACGATTTTGCCATCGCCGCCGGTGGGGGGCACATAGAACAGTAGCTGGAACCCGTAGGTGGCGATGACGCCCTTCGAGCTGACGGCAAGCCCCGAAAGCGCCTTCACCTGGCCAGTGGTATTCACCGCGGCTCCCGCTTCAATCGGTGCGACAGTGGTGGTCTCGTTGAGATTCACGGCAATCAGAGCGCCGGCGTCGTTGGTCGCGAGAGAAATGGCCTCGGCGGGACCGATCGCACTGGCGAAGGCGACACTTGCTGTCGTGGGCAGTCCGGCTCGCACCGAGGCTTTATAGGTTGGTCCGACCGCTACTCGAAGAGTGTCACCTTCGGCTTCAAAGTCGGCGTACGACTCACTGTCGACGTCCTTTGCAAGGATGTCGGCGTACGCCAGCGCAATCTCGGTGGGGGTGGTACTCAGCACCGGAGTGTCTGGCAGGAGCCGGTCAGCACCCACATCGGCCTGGGCCACGTCCGGAATCTTCTGGGACGGCTCGAGCGTGATCGTATACAGGACCCTGTATTGGGATCGCGGATCCGCCTGCTCAAGAAACAGTGCGATCGAGGGGATCGTCTCGTCGGTGTCATTCTGGATTACCGCGAAAACCGTACGCGGCCAGGTGTCCGTCCGCTGCGGCAGGGTGAGTTTGACCGGTCCGGCGGGAATAGCCGGGAGGGGCGCGAGATTCGGGTCGGCCGTCGTGATGGCGTAGTTTGCCGTGCGAACCTCGAGTGCGGCTCCGCCGAATCGGGTGGCAAGCAGCGCCGGGTCTTTCGCGGCATCCGCATCAGACGTCGTCTGTGAAATGGATTCGATGATGCGCTCGACCTGCGAAACAGTGACCGCAGGTGGAGCCGCTTTTGCGTTGGCAGCAGTTGCGGAAGCGCTCGGTGTGGGCGTCACGCTCGCGCCGCCGCTCCCGGGCAATCCGGAGGTACAGCCGCTGAGCACAAGGATGCCGACCAGTACCAGGGGAGCAGCCGCCATACCGCGCCCCAGTGCCCGCCGGCCCACAGGCGGCTTCTCCAGCGGCGTGCGCGCGGTCTTGTACCGTGGCTTTTTGGGAACCTTCGGCATTTTCAGTTGCTTACGGCGTGGCCCGCGCGACCGGCGCATGTGGGTGATGGCCCACAGCAGGAACGCGAGACCGAGCAGCAACGCCACCGCCCCGCCGACGATCAGTGGCCCGGAGAACGGAGTCGCGTTGTCGAGGGGCCAGGCCACCCTCACGTCTCCGGGTGCTGGTGCGACGCCATCCGAAATGACAACGAACGAGAAGTCAGTCGGGACGCTGACCCGAAGAGTGAGCTCGCCATCTCGTTCATACTCGTTCAGCCACAGGTCAGAACCTGCCGGATTCGGGACCTCGGATTCGGTGCCACGGACAAGGTCACTGGTCAGCTCCATCGTCTCGGGGTCGAAGCCAATCTCGTTGTAGGTCGCCTCCCCCACCCAGGCAATGACGTCGGTGGTGCGCCCGTAGGCCGCAAAAACCGACTTTGTGCCGGAGAGGGTCAGCGATTGGTTGCCCTGGTAGGCATTCAGTGCCGCGCCGTCAATGACGGTGACCGCGGCATCCGTTTCCACCGAGGTCGACAGCACGGCCTGGTCTGGCTCAGCGAAAATGGTGCGCTGCGCGATACCGGCACCGATCATCACGGCAGCGAGCACAAAACTAATGATGGCGAGAACAAATCGCACGAGTTACTCCTTTCGCACTACCCAGCCAGACGTGGTCACGACACCCTCCGCCACGGGAAGCGGATGCTCGCACTCGGGACGAGAGGAGGGCCTCCCCATACACAGGGAGTAGTAGCAGCAAAGGCTTCCAAGAATAGCCGATCAGCCGGACACCGCCTAACTGCGCGTCTGGGAATTTGCTGATAGCTTCTTGGACGCGCCTCGAGGTTGTCCGCCCGAATCATCGACGATCGCCGCACGGGAGAGGGTGTTTCGTCACGCTAAACTCACACCGTTCCCCGTCACGTTCCAAGGAGATGTCATGGCTGCTGACGACACCACTTTCGGCACAGAGATGCGCGGCTATAAGAAGGACGAAGTCGACAAGTCCCTCCAGCAACTGCGCGCTGAGCTCATCAAGGCAAACGCAGGGCGCAGCGACTCAGCTAAAGAAGTTAAACGACTGCTGGCGGTAAACGAAGATCTTCAGGCCGAGCTCGATGAGAGCGGCAGTCCCACCTATGCCGGCCTCGGAACCAAGCTCGAAAATACGCTCCGTGTGGCGGAGGAGCAATCGACGAGGCTCATCAGCCAAGCCGACATCGATGCCGAGAAGCTGCGTAATACCACCGCCGCAGAGGTCGCCAAGCTCAAAGCCGACGCCCAGGACGAGAACACCAGGGCGGCAGGCGTTGCGGCCGAAGCCGCCGCAACACTGCTGGCGGAGGCACATGCTGAGGCCGACAGCCTGGTCTCGAGTGCGAGGGCTGACGCCGACGCGATGATGCAGGATGCGATGCGGGAGGCAGGCGCAATTCGCGGCGCCGTCGCCACCGAAGCCGCAGAATTGCGCACTACGTCGAAGAGGGAAGCTGCCGCGCTGCGCGCCCAGGCGGAGCACGAGGCCGCAGAACTGAAATCGACGGCGAGCAGGGATGCGGCCGAAGCGCGGGAGGCCGCCGCGGAGCTTGCCCGCGACTCTGAGCTTGGCCGCGCGACCTACGAGAACGAGAACGCCCAGCTTCGAGCCGACCTCTCCCGCGACATTGAGCAGGGCAGGACGGATTTGGCACGCGAGCTGGAATCCGGTCGCGCCGAGCTCGCCACCGAGATAGCGACGGCTCGCGAGACCTTCGAGAACGACACCGTGGCACAGCGGGAAAAGTTGGCGAACGACACGGCGCGAGCTCACGACACACTTCGCATCGAGACCGACAGCGCGCGCGCCGCCCTCAAGGCCGACACAGAAGAGGCACGCGCCACGCTCGAGGCCGAGACCGAGACGGCCCGGGCTTCGCTCGCGGCAGAGACCGAAGCGGCTCGGGCAGCGCTCGATGCCGAAACTATCAACACCCGCGCCACGCTTGAGGCTGAGACCGCTACCGCGCGAGCCGCCCTCGACAGCGAGACGTCCGCCGCGTGGGTGGCGCTTGACTCAGAAACCGCGGCGGCACGCGGGGCTTTCGAGGCAGACAGCCGGGCCCAGCGGGTGAAGTTCGAGACCGAGACGACGGCGGCGCAGAACGCGCTTGCCTCCGAGACGGCTGCGGCACGGGCATCCCTCGAGGCAGATACCGCAGAAAAGCTTGCCGCTCTCACCGCGGAGATCATTGAACAGCGGGCGGCACTCGATGCTGAGATGACCGAGGCCAGAGCCGCCCTCGCTCATGACATCGAAAAGCAGACTACCGACCTGGCCCGCGATATCGCACGCCAGCGCTCACAACTTGCCAGCGAAGCCGACACCACCCGCGCGGCTCTCGCCCACGACACCGACGAAGCTCGCTCCACGCTTGCGCGGGAAACAGAGCAGGCGCGCATCGACCACGAACTCGACATCACTGCACGTCGCGACGCCGACGAGAAGGACTTCCTGGAAAAGCATCAGGAGGCCACGGCACAAACACAGAAATATCTCGAAGAAGCGCAAGTGCAGCTTGCCGACACGATTCGCCAGGCCGACACTAAACGCCAGCAGGCGGGCACCCTGGACTCCACGGCAAAATCGGCCGCAAAGAAAACCCGCGACGCCGCTGCAGCCAGCGCGAAGGAGCTTCTCGACAACGCCGAGGCGCGCTCTGCGGCGATGATGTCAGATGCGGAGAAGCGAAGCACACAGCTCGTGTCCGAGGCGGAAGAGCGTCTCGCGAAGATTATGATCGAACGAGACACCGTCGCCGGTTACCTCGAGAACCTGCGAGGTGTGCTGCAGCAGGCCGAGAAGATGTCGGCAGGTTAGCTTCGTTATAACGCCGACAACTGAAGGACCGCCGTGAAGATTCACAACCCGTTCCTGTTCGGACTTCTGGGTGGCCTGGGAGTTCTGGTCGCCATTGGAATCGGCACCACGGTCGGGTCACTCGCGACGATCCTGACCTATATCGGCGCCGCGCTGTTCCTTGCGCTGGGCCTCGACCCCGTCGTCAGCTGGCTCGAGAAACACAAGTTTCCACGGCCGCTGGCGATCGCCACCGTGCTCGTGGCGGTGCTCGGCGTCTTCACCGGCCTCGTGTTCGCGATTATCCCGGTCATCACCGAGCAGGTACAGACCGCGATAAAGACAATTCCCGACCTCATCAACGCGTTCAGCGATGGCACACTGAGGAAGAATATCGAACAGGCCGTGCCCTGGTTTGACGTGCAGGGCGCCCTGGATGGCCTTCGGGGCTGGGTCACCACCCTCGACTTCACCACCATCGGTGGAGGCGTGCTCAGTGTCGGGATCGGAATCGCTACCGGAATCACCGGCGCGGTGGTTGTGCTCATCCTGACGATCTACTTTGTCTCGTCGCTGACAAGCCTCAAGCGGGGGCTCTACCAACTGGTCCCCGCGTCCAAACGCTCGGGATTCATCGACCTCGCCGAGCAGGTTGCTGCCGCGGTCGGGCGGTACGTGATTGGCCAGGGATCGCTGGCGCTGGTTAACGGCATACTCTCCTTCATCGTGTTGACCGTCGTCTTTCCACTCTTTGGCCTTCCCGTCAAATACTCGGCGCTACTGGCATTCATCGCCTTCCTCGGTTCGCTGATCCCCCTTGTGGGCACCATCTCGGGGTCGGTGATCATCACCCTGCTCGTGTTGCTCTTCAATGGCCCGCCCAGCGTCATCGCGGTCGCCCTCTACTACGCCGTCTACATGCAGGTTGAGGCATACATTCTCAACCCCAGGATCATGGCGAGGGCCGTGAAAGTGCCCGGTGCCATCGTGGTGATCGCGGCACTCGCTGGTGGGACGCTTCTTGGCATCCTCGGGGCGCTGATTGCGATTCCGGTGGCGGCCGCAATCCTGCTCATCATCAACCAGGTGTTCGTTCCCCGGCAGAACGAGCTGTAGCGCGCTACCCAGTCCAGGTTGTGGGTAGGGGAAGCGCGGCAGGGTTCACGCGAGCGACGATCTCGGTCAAGACTCGGTAGGTCTGCTCCTCACCAACCCAGAGGTGCCTGCCCCCGTCGACGGCCACCAGTTCAATTCGAGGAATCGCAGCGAACCGGCGGGCGGCCTCGACGGGCCGCAGATAGTCGTCGAATTCTGGAATTAGCGCCACCAGCGGAGCGGCGGAGCCGGCCCAGGCAGCGAGCTCAGCCTCAGTGGTCGTGCGCAGCGGTGGGGAGAGCAGGATGACGCCAGCCACCGGGTACTGTCGGCCGTGGGTCAGCACGACATCGGTGCCAAACGACCAGCCGAGCAGCCACGGATTCGGCAGGTTGCGCTCGCGGACAAACTGCATGGCAGCGTCGAGATCACGCGCCTCGTCGACTCCGTTGCCAAACTTTCCCTGCGAGGTTCCCCGCGGCGAGGTGACGCCTCGGAAGTTGAATCTGAGCACCGCGACATCGGCAAGGGCGGGAAGCCGCGCTGCGGACTTTCTCAGGATGTGCGAGTCCATAAACCCGCCAGCGGTAGGCAACGGATGAAGCGTCACCAGAGTAGCGACGGGAGGGGTACTGAGCGGCAGCGCGAGCTCTCCCACCAGGATGAGGCCGTCGCTGGTGTGTAACTCGATGTTTTCGCGCCGAGCGGGCAATTCAATACCACCACGGATCTCGGTGCTGCCCAGCGGTTGTGCGCTCACGGCCTGGTCTTCCAGCAGTGCAGGTGCCAGTGCCGCCGGTCGGCCAGGTCATTGTTCTCGCCCATGATGCCATCGGCCCGCCACGTTACGGTGTGCGCTACGCCCGCGCTGATCTCGAGGCCGCAGCCCGGGCACACGTAGCTCTTGGTCGCCCCGGCGGCCGACAGGGGTTGCACGTTCCACAGGCCATCCCGCTTGCTCGTGGTGCGCCTGGTTCCGACCAGGGCGCGGGAGAGATCGAATTCTTGTTCGTCGCCTCCCCCAACGACGCGACGGCCTGCAAGGCCACGGCCACGGGGACGATTCGAACGAGGCACCCCTCCAGTGTAAGCACGCCGCAGGCTCAGTCGCGGATCGTGCGCCTGGTCAGTACCAGCCCTTATTCTCTGAATGCTCCCATGCGCCGCACGGGGTCGCGTAACGGCTTTGGATGTAGCTGAGGCCCCATGAGATTTGAGTCGCGGGGTTCGTCGCCCAGTCAGCGCCTGCCGATGCCATCTTGTCACCGGGCAAAGACTGCGGAATTCCATAGGCGCCACTTGACTCATTGAACGCGTAGACATTCCAACCGGATTCCCGCGCCCACAGGGCTACAAGGCAGCTGTACTGGTCGTCACCCATGCCCATGGACTTCAGGATGCCATACGCCACTGCCTGGGCGCTGCCGGGATCGGGGACTCCCGCCGCAGGGGCCGCTGACGCGGTGGGAGCCGCTTCCACTACGGGAGCGACTGCGACGGGGTCGGTGATCGAGAAGGCATCCCGACTCTCGACAGAAGTCGGCCCTCCTGCCACCGTGACTGACTGCAGTTCGATCACTCGTGCCGTGGAGGGTGACACGACCGAGCCGTACTCGGACGCTGCAGCGGAGGAGGCGGACGGTGGGGCAAGGATCACGGCGATAAAGGCGAAACTGGCTACCGAGGCGAAGATCGGCAGCGACCATGCTGCTCGGGTGTGGCGACCGGAAATGTCCCCGCCAGCACTTTTCAGCTGCGCACGGAGGTCGTCAATTCGAGAATGCCTGCCCACGGTTAAAGAATGTTAGTCGAGAAGGCTGAGAAAGTCGCGACAGCGCCGTGACGGGGGCTCACCGTACCGCAAGCATGACATCGATCACAGCGTCGAGCAGCAGGTCGACCTGCTGCTCGTTGTAGCCCCTCTTGACGCTGCGGAAGACCACGGTTCGCACCTGGTCGACACTCAAGGCCTTGCCATGCTGGAAGTATCCCACCATCCGGTCAGCGAACTCATCGACGTCTTTCGGGTGGTAACCCGTGGTCAGCGGGCCGACCCTCGAAAATCTGTGACTCTCATCACGGGCAAGCCGGTCAAGGATGGTTTGGGCAGAACTACGGGCCTTTGAATACCAGGCCGCGTCTCCCTCTCGGGCCATTGCGCGTTCGCGCTCACGTAATGCAAAAGCGTCTTCGAGTCGCTCCAGCGCTGCGTCGACATGGTTGGTCGAGTAGCCGCCCTTCTGCATGGCGAACGCCATGATGCGGATGTTGTCAGCGTCGAGCACATTGGGCTGGTCTGCAGCCGCCGTGTATGCGCGTCGAGCCTCTTCTAAAAAATCTTCGACCTGGTCGACGCTGTACCCAAGTTTCGACCTGCGGGTTCGGGGAAAAGTTGTGCTCACGTCACCATTGTGCCCCAGGTGCCGCCAGGATGCCTGACGACGACCCTAAGTGAAGATGAGGAAGAGAGCATATGCCGCGGCAGCCGAGAGCAGTGAGGAGTCAACTCGATCTAGGAATCCGCCATGCCCGGGCAGCCATGTGCTGATGTCTTTTATCCCCAAATCACGCTTGATCAATGACTCCGCAAGGTCACCCGCCGTAGCCGTCAGGACAAGGACAGCCCCGAGTATGATTCCGACCCACCAGGGCTGGCCGAGCATGAACAGCGCCGTGAGGATGCCGGCCGTCATCGCCGCGACGACGGAACCGGCGAACCCCTCCCATGTTTTTTTGGGGCTGATTGTGGGGGCCATCGGGTGCTTGCCGAACGTCAGACCGGTCGCGTACGCGCCGACATCCACTGACACAACAACGATCAGGAACGCCAGTGTCCACCACTGGCCACCCTCCTGGGCGGTGAGCAGCACCGTGAAGCCTGCCATGAAGGCAATGTAGATCATGATGAAAACGCCGGCACCCAGGTCGAGCAGCACTTCACGAGCAGACGTTCTCGCCGCAGGCCTCACCAATTCAGCAAGTCGCCACACGACGATGAGCGCGATCCCCGCCAGGGTTGCCACCCAATGGCCCACCGCCATCCAGAAGAACGCCGCAGGAATCACTGCGAGAGCGGCGATCAGGGCAGGGATGCGAGGCACGCGTCGGCCCGCAAAGCGCAGCGCGCTGGCCAGCTCCCAGGCAGTGAACGCCACCAGCGCGCCAGCGAAGATCATGAAGAGCGCCTTCACGAAGATAAGGCTGGCCAGCAACGCGAGACCGAGGGTCAATCCAACGACAATCGCGCGGATCAGCGGCCTGCCTGTTCGAGCGTTGATCTTGTCGTTTGTGGCGCGAACCTGAGCCTCGAAGTCGCTGGCCATCAGACCTCTAGCAGCTCGGCTTCCTTGCGCTTGAGTGCATCGTCGATCGCGTCGACATGCTGCTTCGTCGCCGCTTCCAAGTCTTTCTCCGCGCGCGCTATCTCGTCTTCGCCGACCTCCTTGAGGCCATCGAGGTCATCTTTAGCCTTCCGACGGATATTGCGAAGACTCACACGCGCCTGCTCGGCCTTGTCGCGCACGATTTTGACGAACTCGCGACGACGTTCCTCGTTGAGCTCCGGGAGAGTCGCGCGAATGACGTTGCCGTCGTTGCCGACGCTGGCGCCCAGGTTCGATGCCCCGACGATGGCTTTCTCGATGTCTTTGAGAGCGCCCTTATCGTACGGCGTGATGAGTAGGGTGCGAGCCTCCTGGTTCACCATGGACGCGAGCTGCGCGAGCGGGGTCGGGGTGCCGTAGTAGTCCACCAAGACACGCTGGAACAGCGCCGGATTGGCGCGACCGGTTCGCACTGTTCCGAAGTCGTCTTTGGCCACTTCGAGCGCCTTCTGCATCTTCTCTTTGGCTTCGGACAGAACGTCGCTGATCACGGGAACTCCTTTGCGTTGTGGACAAGTTTAGAGTGCGGGCACGACGGGACCGGCCAGCACCAGGGTGGCAGATTTCTAGTGTGAGACGAGCGTGCCGATGCGGTCGCCGCGAATTGCCTTCGTCAGGTTGCCCGCGGGTTCCATTCCGAACACGACCATTGGCATGGAGTTATCCATGCACAGGCTGAATGCCGTTGAGTCGACCACCTTGAGGCCCTTCACGAGTGCCTCCTGATACGTGATCTCATCGATGCGCTTGGCATCGGGATTCGTGCGCGGATCGGAGTCGTAGACGCCATCAACGCCATTTTTCGCGAGCAGTACGACCTGTGCGTCGATCTCGAGTGCGCGCTGGGCCGCGACGGTGTCTGTGGAAAAGTAGGGAAGACCCGCCCCAGCGCCGAAGATGACGACTCGACCCTTTTCGAGGTGACGTTCGGCACGGCGTGGGATGTATGGCTCAGCAACCTGCGTCATCGAGATGGCGGACTGTACGCGAGTCGCTGCACCAGCCTGCTCGAGGAAGTCCTGGAGCGCGAGGGCATTCATCACCGTGCCGAGCATGCCCATGTAGTCGGCGCGACCACGATCCATACCGCGCTGGCTGAGTTCAGCGCCGCGGAAGAAGTTGCCGCCGCCCACGACGATCGCGATCTCGACTTCGGCGGATGCCGCGGCGATCTCCTTGGCCAGCGCCGAGACAACATCCGGGTTGACCCCGAGAGAGCCACCACCGAATGCTTCACCAGAAAGCTTGAGCAGGACTCGGCGTGTGCGACCGTCGGTCATCGTTCTCCTTCAGGGTGTTCCGTTACAGGCTATCGTCCGACGGCGGGGCTGGGCACCCTATCCCGGACACACATCGAGCCTGCCCGGGCGATCACCAATTCGGTGATCGTCGGGACAGGCTCGATGAGGTGTCGCGCTTAGGCGCCGACCTTAAACCGCGCAAAACCGGTCACGGTGAGCTTTGCGTTTGCCAGCACCGTGCTGATCGTGAGCTTGTTATCCCGCGCGTAATCCTGCTCAAACAGGGCAACCTGCTTGAGGTAGGCATTGACGCGCCCCTCGACGATCTTCGGCAAAGCGGCCTCGGGCTTGCCCTCGCCACGGCTGATTTCCTCAACGATGCGACGCTCGTTGTCTACGTCGGCCGCCGGAATATCCTCCCGCGTCAGGTACTGCGGGTCGGCGAACGAGATGTGCTGCGCGATGCTCCGGGCTGTCTCTGTATCGTCACCCGTGTACGACAGCACGACGCCGACCTGCGGTGGCAGGTCTTTATTGGTGCGGTGCAGGTAGAGAGAAAACTTGTCTCCCGGGAGGCGGACAACCCGACGCAACTCCACCTTCTCGCCGAGGATTGCGGCCTCGTCGTCGATGATCGCCCCGATCGTCCTTCCTTCGAAGCTGACGGCAAGTGCAGCCTCAAGGGTCTCGGCGCCTGAATCAGCGAGAGCCTGCAGGACGACGTTGCCGAGCGCCACGAACTTATCGTTCTTGGCCACGAAGTCCGTCTCACAGGCGAGCTCGATCATCGTGGTCGCAGTTGCACTCTCGACCGCGGCGATGAGCCCCTCGCTCGTGGAGCGGTCGGCGCGCTTCGCGTTCCCCTTCGCTCCCTTGAGCCGAAGGATTTCGACGGCCTTCTCGAAGTCGCCATCTGCTTCGACGAGAGCATTTTTGGTGTCGACCATGCCGGTGCCGAGGCGTTCGCGAAGGGCCTTGATGTCAGCGAGACTCACGTCTGCCATTGTTCTTCCTCACTCTTGGGTTTGGCATGCGCCAGTGGCGCGGTGCCGCAGGTTACTTGGCGGCGGCTGGCTTTTTCGGAGCAGCCTTAACCGGAGCCTTTGCTGCCTTCTCGGCCGGCGGAGCCTTTTCGTCGTCGGTGGCCTCGGCTTCAATCTTCGCTTCGGTGGCCTCATCGGACTCGACATGGTGCTCGGGGACGATAGTCGCGTCTGCGGCCGCCTCGTGCTCGGCAGCAACAGCATCTGCGTCGTTCTCCTCGACGGGAACAGCGGCCGCAACAACCTCGGCCACAGCCTCAGTGTCAGGGCTGGTGGACTCGACCAGGCCGTCGACGGCCTCGATCTTCTCCGCCTCGGTGGACGGCGTTTCGGAGGATGCAAGAAGCTCGGCTTCCCACGCGGCCAAAGGCTCAATCTCCGCGCCATCTTCTGGCTTCTGGTGACGCTGGATGAGACCCTCGGCGGCGGCATCCGCGATGATGCGGGTCAGCAGGCCGACCGAACGGATGGCGTCGTCGTTACCCGGAATCGGGTACTGGACGTCATCCGGGTCGCAATTGGTGTCGAGAATAGCGATGACGGGGATGTTGAGCTTATGCGCCTCGTCGATCGCGAGGTGCTCCTTCTTGGTGTCGACGATCCACACCGCTGAGGGAGTCTTTGTGAGGTTACGGATACCACCGAGGCTCTTCTGCAGCTTGATGAGCTCGCGCTTCTGGATGAGCAGCTCTTTCTTCGTGAAACCACGGGTGGTGTCATCGAAGTCAACCTCCTCAAGCTCTTTCATGCGAGCAAGACGCTTGGACACGGTCTGGAAGTTGGTAAGCAGCCCGCCAAGCCAGCGCTGGTTGACGTAGGGCTGTCCGACGCGGGTGGCCTGCTCGGCGATGGAGCCCTGGGCCTGCTTCTTGGTGCCAACGAACAGGATGGTGCCGCCGTGAGCAACGGTCTCTTTGACGTAGTCGTAGGTCGCGTCGATGTGCTTGAGGGACTGCTGTAGGTCGATGATGTGGCTGCCCGAACGCTCGGTCAGAATGAAGCGCTTCATCTTCGGGTTCCAGCGGCGGGTCTGGTGCCCGAAGTGGACGCCGCTGTCTAGCAGCTGGCGAATGGTGACAACGGCCATGACCGTGCTCCTTCTCGGCACGCTGCATCTCTGCAGCCTCGTGCCATTTCTCAGTTGTTTTTCGCTACCGGTCGGTGCGAAACCTGGTACCCGGGCACACAACCGCCTGTTTCCAGGACTGAATGGAGGTGATGGCCGAAGGTGACTGCACTGCAATCACGGGCACGCGTAGTCAGCCGGATTGCTCCGGATGCTTCCCACATGATAGCACCGCTCCCCCACCGAGCGCCCGCCCGGCTTGTTCCCACCGATTCGGCGGTGTGTCCCCGACGGCCTGAGTCAGTGACGATGATTGCCGGATGCTGCGCGCTATCGCCCTTGTCCTCGTCCTGCTCGTCGCTCCCGGGTCTGCGGCTGCCGAGCCGCCCTCGTCTCTGGCGGCCGACACCGGGGACGCGAGGTGGGGCTGGCCCGTTGCCGCACCCCACGTCGTGGTGCGGCAGTTCATCGCTCCCGCGAATCGCTACGCGAGCGGCCACCGCGGGGTCGACCTGGCCGCGCACGATGGCGCCGTCTACGCTCCCGCCGACGGCATCGTGCATTTCGCCGGGGTCGTCGTGGATCGTCCCGTGCTGTCGATCCGGCATCCGGGAGGCCTGATATCCAGCTTCGAACCCGTCGAGACGACGCTCACCGCCGGCGACCCGGTCGCACGCGGTGACCCGGTTGGCACCGCAATACAGGGTCATTGCTCTGCGTTGTGCGTGCATTTCGGTGTGCGACTGGATGGCGAGTATGTGTCACCGATGCTTTACCTGGGCGGGTTGGAACCGTCAGTGCTGCTACCAACGAGGAGGTGAGCGTGCGGGTTATGCGGGCGTCCCGGCCACCAAAACTTCTCGCCCGCAATGAAGGCAAGTGACGGCACGATGACCGTTCGCACAATGAGAGTGTCGAGCAGCACGCCGATGCAGACGATAATTCCGATCTGGGTGAGGGTGATGAGCGGGAGGACTCCCAGCACCGCGAAGACCGCGGCAAGCAGGATGCCTGCGCTGGTAATCACGCCGCCGGTGGACGACAGGGCGCGAATCATCCCGACCCTGGTGCCATGCATGACGGCCTCCTCACGGGCTCGTGTGACCAAGAAGATGTTGTAGTCGACACCGAGGGCAACGAGGAACAGAAAGCTGAACAACACGACGTTCGTGTCGATCGCCGGAAACCCCAGGACAGATTTGAACAGCAGCCAACTTGCCCCCAGACTTGCGAAGAACGACGCCACCACCGTGGCGAGAAGCAGCAGTGGTGCGACCAGGGAACGAAGTAGCAGGACGAGCACCAGGAAGACCAGACCAAGGATCAGTGGGATTACCAGATTCTGGTCGGCAGTCTGGGCCTGGTTGACGTCGAGCGTCTGCGCGTCGCGCCCTCCCACCAGGGCTCCAGCGCCCTGGATGCCGTGCAGCTCTTCTCGGAGCGCCGTGACTGCGGCAAACGATTCGGGAGTGTCAGCAGCTGCATCCAGCACCACGTCGACCTGGGTGAGTTCACCGTTGGTCTCGCCGGGAGTGGCCGACACGACGCCCGCGACCTCGGCCGCGGCATCCGCCACCGCCTGAGCCTTTTCGCTGGTGGCGATGACCACCACCGGTGAACCGCTGCCAGCAGAGAATGCATCGGCCAGAACCTTCTGGCCGACCACCGCTTCAGGAACGGCCGTGAACTTTTCAGTCTGAGCCAGCCCGATGCGAATCTGCGGCACACCCAGCGCAAGCCCGCCCAACACGACGGCGCCGATCAGGGCGACCACGACCGGCTTGCGCGAGACGAGGATGCCGAGGCGATGCCACACCCCCCGCTCGGCGCTACCGGCTGTGCCGAACCTGGGAACATACGGCCAAAATAGTCCGCGGCCGAACAGCACAAGAGTCGCCGGCAGAACGATCAGGGCGAAAATCATCGCGATGACGACTCCGGTCGCACAGGCTATTCCGAGAGCTCTGTTTCCCTCAAGTTGGGCGAAAGCCAGAGTGAGCAGCGCCAGCACCACCGTGCTGCCGCTGGCGATGATGGCCGGGCCCGCGCCCCTCAGCGCTTTCGCCATCGCCTCACGGCGATCTTCGGTGGCTCGCAACTCGTCTCGATAGCGCGCGATCAGGAGCAGCGCGTAGTTCGTGCCTGCACCGAACACCAGCACCGACAGAATGCCGGTGACCGACGCATCAAGTGCGATTCCCAGTGCGGATGCGACCCTGGCGGCCACGACGCCAGCCAGGCCATCGGCAAGACCCACTACCACCAGAGGCACCAGCCAGAGCCAGGGGCTGCGATAGGTCACCAACAGCAGCACGGCCACGACGATCACCGTCGTGAGCAGCAGGGTGACATCCGCTCCCTTGAACACCGCCGCAATATCGACGGCGAACCCCTCAGGCCCGGTGAGCAGCGCCGTCATTCCCTCGGGGAGTTCGGCGTTGGCGATGGCGCGAATTTCTGCGGCGCGATCCGCCTGCTCGGCGACGTCTTCGATGGTATCGAGCGGCACAACGACGAGAGCGACGGTACCGTCGTCGGAAACGCTAGGCGGGGGAATGAAACCCTCGGCGGAAATGTCTGCCAACGCCGTGGACGCAACTGCCACCGCGCTGATGTCAGAGTCGCTAAGAGTGCCACGGGATTCGCCGCCGCCTGCGCCCACCCGGCTGAACACAAGCAACGCGGTGCTCGAGTCGGCGCCCGGAAGGTCTTGCTGGGCGGCCGCCGCCATGGCTGACTCTGCGGTTGCGGGAAGGCCCACGTCCGGAGACGAATCCCCCTTCGAGCCAGAACCAATGGCGAAGATGCTTCCTGCGAGCAGGAGCGAACCCACCAGCACAATCCACGAAGTGCGGCGGGCTGTGATGAAATTCGTCAGGCGTGTCATGAACTCATTCGCTCGTTTATTTTATTAGATTGTCGAACTACTTATCTCTCGAACAATGTAGCGGTAAAGTGGAGCTCATGACAAACGCGGACGAGACGGAAGCGCCAGGCATGCCAGTGCACCGGGCGACCGAACTGCTTCGCGACATGATCTCTGCCCATGACGAGTTTCTCAGCCACCTGGGCCGCGAGCTCGCGGTCAACACCACCGACCTCACTGCCATGACGCACCTGATCTCCGGCGGCCCACTCGGGGCCACCGAGCTTGCGAAGCGCCTCGGGATGAGCACTGCGGCCGTCACCACGGTCGTTGACCGGCTCGAGGCGGTCGGGCACGCCAGCAGATTCCAGAATCCCACCGACCGTCGCGCGGTCGTGATTGTGCCGAGCGCAGCATCCGTCAGTCAGGCGATGGGTCTGATTATGCCCATGATCACAGGGATCGACAGGGTGCTGGATGAATTTCCCGCGGAACAGCGCGGTGTCATCACGAATTACCTCGAGCGCGTCGTCAGCATCTACCAGGCGCAGGTACCCGCGCACGCGCACGGGGCCATGCAGCTTTGAGTTACAGGCCGATCATGCGGAAAAGAGAGCCTTCGCGCGGTACAGCCCTCGCTGTTAGGCCCTCGGATGCGCGATTCGGTAGCTCTCCTTCAGTCTCTCGGTCGAGACGTGGGTATAAAGCTGGGTGGTCCCGAGGCTGGCGTGTCCGAGCATCTCCTGCACGGCACGAAGATCGGCTCCCCCGTCGAGCAGGTGTGTCGCGGCCGTGTGCCTGAGGGTGTGGGGGCCCGCTGGCCCCGTGCCGGGAACGCCGGACAGCAGCGTCGAAACCAGCGTGTAGACAGTTCGGTTGGCAAGCCTCCCGCCTCTGGCACCGACGAAGAGGGGTGAACCCGCTGACTCATCCGGAGCAAGGGCGGGCCGACCCCGCCGAAGGTAGTCGTCAATCGCCGCTCGAGCGGGCACGCCGAAGGGCACAATTCGCTCTTTCGAGCCCTTACCCATCACCCGGACCGTCAGCCGGCCCTGGTCGACATCACCCCTATCGAGCCCGGTCAGCTCGCTCACGCGCAACGCCGACGCGTACAGTAACTCGACAATGGCACAATCTCGCAGCGCCACCGGATCGTCGGAAATCGCTCGGCCCGCGACAATACCCAGGATGGCGTCCATCTGCTCGCGCGTGAGAACCCGCGGGAGGTAGTGGTCGGGCTTCGGAGCCTTCAGCCTGCTGGCGGCATCCGCCGCTGAGAGGTTGGTACGCGCAAGCCACGCGGTGAGACTGCGAACGGCAGCAGCGCGCCTCGCCAGCGTGGATTTGGCCAGGCCCCGCTGCGAGGAGTGCCATAGCCAGTCACGCAGAAGTTCGAGGTCGAGTTCGCCTGGTTGCGTCGCACCCCGTTCTGATGCGAACGCCACCAGTTGCGCCAGGTCTGAACCGTATGACCGCACGGTGTGCTCGCTGAATCCGCGCTCAGTGCCGAGGTGCGCAATGAACCCGTCCACGGCCGCCCGGAGGTTCATGCCGGGCCCGAGCTCGTTACTTCGGCTGCGTTGAAGGTCGACGTTTTCGACGAGAACGCCTCGAGCCTCTGCTCTGGAGTCATCGCCTCAAGCTGTGGCCATGCTGCCGCCGGGAAGCCAGACACTTCCGTTGTGTCGCCCACCGGGATGATCGAGTGCACGAGTTGTTCCTCGTAGACGTGCACGACATTAACGGACTGCCCGAAATCAACCCCAGACAGCAGGCGATCCTGCGCGCTCAGGTCGAGCGTGTAGCAGGTCGCCGAAGCGACCGAGACCGGGATGCCGGCGAACGTGCTGTGCGTCGAATAGTGGAGGTGACCCGCGAGGATGGCGCGAACATCCGAACCCCTGAGCACTTCTGCAAGCCGCGGCTGGTCGCGCAACTCAAGCATGCCCATCGCCTCAAGCATCGGCGTGGGAATGGGCGGGTGATGAAGAGCCATGATGGTGCCGTGCGGCGCGGGACTTGCCAGCACGTCGGCGAGCCAGTCGAGTTGCTCGTCGGTGATCTCACCGTGGTGGTAGCCGAGAACCGTAGTGTCGAACGAGATAATGCGCAGCCCGTCGATGTCGTACACGCGATCCTGCGGAGCATCGGACTCGTCGTCGAAGAGCAGTCGCGAATACTCGGGACGCTCGTCGTGGTTGCCCATCACCCAGATGACCTGAGCATTCATGCGCTTCGCTGCCGGTTCGACAAGTGCACGAAGCCTGACGTAGGCATCGGGTTCGCCGAGGTCGGCCAGGTCGCCGGTGAACACGATCGCCTGCGGCTTCGCGCTGGACCGTTCGAGTTGCGCCAGCGCCTGGCCGAGGTGTGCGATCGTGTTGACCTGGCCATACAGGGGCCTACCCGACGCGAGCAGGTGAGTGTCACTGATGTGTGCGATGACGTGGGATGCCGCAGGGTACTGTCCGAGTTGGATCACAGGATCAGACTAAGCGTGTCAGCCGTCGCGCTGGGGCTTCTGCGCGGCGACGAGACGTTTCATCCACCCCCGGTCGTTCTCCCGCGCAACCCCGTCGAGTTGCATGCGACCGAGCTCAGCACGCACGTCGGCGAGGGAAAGCCCTGACCTCGAAGCGATGTCAGTCGCCTCCCGCGGCGCTCTCACGCTCAGTGCGTCGAGCACTCTGGTGGCAACGGGGCTGATGCTTGCGGAGGGGATGCTGGCGGGAGCGGCCTCTGGCGGCGGCGACTCAGAAGATTCAGAGACCGCTGCGACCGGTGCGGTCCAACCGATTTGCGCCGACAGTGGTGCGAGCTCGGCCATTTCATCGGCGTTGGTGACACACATCACCTGGCCCTCTCGGATCAGTTTGTGGCATCCGGCCGATGCCGCACTTGTCACCGGCCCCGGTACAGCGCCCACCGGTCTGGACATATCCAGGGCATGGTGCGCGGTATTGAGCGAGCCCGAGCGCCAGCCCGCCTCGATCACAATCGTCGCCAGGCTCGTCGCCGCGATAAGCCGGTTGCGCTGCAGGAATCTCCAGCGGGTGGGTTGTGAACCGCACGGCAGCTCGGAGATTACCATCCCGTGTTCCACGATTCTTGTCAGGAGCGCGTCGTGCCCGCTCGGGTAGAAGCGATCGACTCCACCGGCCAGGAATGCAACGGTCTGCCCGTGGCTGGCCAGCGCGGCACGATGCGCCATCCCGTCGATTCCGTAGGCCGCGCCCGAGACGATCGCATAGCCACGATCGACCAGTCCGGCCGAAGCCTCCATCGTGACGTGTTCGCCGTAACCCGTGGCCGCTCTCGCCCCCACCAGCGCGATCGAGCGGCCGAGCGAGTCGAGCGCCTCCTCTGTTCCTCTCGTCCACAGCGCGAGCGGAGCGTGCGGCCCGAGATCGGAGAG
>NZ_JANLVV010000258.1:0-26722 GCF_031364185.1 Salinibacterium sp.
GACCGAATCGCGTGGACCAGCACCGGTGGCGAGGTAGACCACGCGGGTGTCGTTACGTTCCATCGGCTCAGCGACACGTCATCACGGGTCGCCGTGCAGATCGACTGGGAGCCCAAGGGATTCATCGAGAAGGCCGGAGCAGCCCTCGATGTTCCCGACCATGCGGTAAAAGCCGAACTCGAGAACTACAAGAAATACATCGAAGAGCAGGGTACCGCTGACGGTGCATGGCGAGGTTCGGTCGAGAACCACTAGCCATATCGACGGTGGCGTAGTCTCGATAGATGAGTTTTCCGCTGGTCGATCCCCGCGGCTGACCCTTCTACGACGTGCTGGATGTTGCCACGACCTCACCCCGGATGCTGAGCGGGGCCCCACGCCTGGATGTCGGCGTGGTGAGACTTGCCTTCGCCGTGGTGTGCGTCGTGGCGCTGGTCGCCCGCTATATCTGGGGGCTTGGATCCGCTACCTTCGCGCCGAGCAATTACTACGCCTACCTCACTATCCAGAGCAACATCGCCTTTGCCACGGTGATGGCAATCGCTGGAGTGCTGGCGTGTCGCACGGCCCGGGATCCGGACTGGCTCACCACTGTTCGCGCGGGTGTCCTGACCTGCACGCTCACGGCCGGCATAGTGTTTGCCGTGATCGTTCAGCAGTCCGGCTCTAATACCGTGCCGATCGATGTGCCGTGGTCTGATATCATCCTGCACTTCTGGCTGCCGCCGTTGGCCGCGCTCGAGTGGTTCCTGTCGCCGGGCCGCGGCCGCGCACCCTGGCGAATCGTGGTGTTCGTGCTGGGCTACACCCTCAGCTGGGGCGGCCTGACGATGCTCCGAGGCACGGCGGTGGGCTGGTACCCGTACTACTTTCTCGACCCGGGCCAGCTCGATGGAGTCGCGGAGTTCTTTACACTGTCCGGCTTGTCATTGGCAGTGTTCACCGTGGTGGGGCTTGGCGTGGTGGGAGTCACGCGGCTTCGGCGAAAGGCCTAAGACTCGAGACGACCAGTTCGGCGAGTTCCTTATCGCTCAGGCCCGCCAGGGCGATGGCGGCATCGCCGCCGACGATTCCGATGAGGGCCGCCTCCCCGGTCAGCGGCGCCAGGTTCACCCAGGTGGTGATGAGCTCGTTGGTGCCGACAAGGCTCCAGGTGACGGCATCCGTCGACCAGAATGGCGCGTCAAACCTGGCCTTGATCACGTCGATGGCGCCAACAGAGAGGGCATTGATCGCTGCCCTGTGGCCAAAGGGCAGCAGGGGGTTGAAGTCGATGGTGGCCGCCTTAAGCACACCCAGTGGCACCGTGACCACGACCCTGTCGACGCTGAGGGACTCGCCGGTGCCGAGCCGCAGTCGAACCCCGTCGTCGTCATACGACACTCCGACTACTACGGTCGAAAGAAAGGTCTCGATCTCCCGGAGATCGTCGTCGATGAGCGACACAAAGGGCCCGGTGACAATGCGGGTCGCCTCAGGCGCGATCGGAGGTACGAACCAGGCCGAGGCAGTGGATGCCTCGGCCCCCGTCACGGTGGCGAGAGACCGCAGGTACTGCTCGAGTAGCGGCCCGCCGCCGAGCTCGCCCTGGCTGGCGGCTCCCGCGGTGTCGAACGCGCCTGAGGCGACCAGGGCGTCGGCGAGGGTGGAGTCTGCTGCCTGCTCGGCCGCCCAGATCGTTGCCGTAGCAACCGCAGTGGCACCCACCGCGTTCGGCGACGTAGGCGGCACATCGGCAACCGGAGCTGGAGTCAACACCTCGCCGTCCGACACAGCATCGCGAATGAGGTCGGGCCCGCTGGCCGACACGGAGGTGACATCAAGCCTGTCGAGCGCGGCCACAACGTCGGCGTCGCTATCGACGCCGAGTCGCCAGGCACCCAGCTCGGTGTAGTTGCCGTCACCGTCGTTGACGCTATGGATGCGGCCGCCGGTGCGATCCCGCGCCTCGAGCACCACGACGTCGAGGCCCTGTGCCGAGAGGCGCCGCGCACATTCGGCTCCGGCCGCTCCCGCGCCGATCACGGCGATGCGTTCGCCTTCGACCGCGATATCCGCGAGCTCACCAGCGGCTCGGGCTCCGGAGCTTCGTGCCCCGCCCACCGTGGCGGGATCATCCGACAGAGCCTCACCCGCAAAGAAGACCCTGTCGTCAACGCTGTGCGCGAGGTTGTCGCGGTGCAGGGACGTCGCCCCCACCGGGAGGAAGCTCACGGCGCCGAGAGCGAAAGGATCGTTTGACCAGTTGCTGCGTTGCACGCTTTTCGGCTTCGGGACGGAGTTGCTCGGCTCGGGCGAGGGTGTCGGTGCGGGTCGCGGCGGCGTGTCGGTGCATGCGGTGAGCACGAGCATCGAGGCACCGGCTCCCGCACCGACGAGGAAGCTGCGACGAGTGAAGGACATCTCGTTCCCACTGTAGCGGGACGACAGCGCGGCGGCTCCTAGCGTGAAATCGACTCGCAGCGCAATCCCCATCGCGGTGCGGCCCCACATCCCTATTCTGTGAGGAGAGTCGTCTGTTCTGAGAGCAAACTACTGGGCGCGCCGCGAAAGGAGTGCTGATGTCGATCGAACCTGACTTCTGGCCGACGCGCCTTCGTCGTCGCTACACTCCGCTGTCACTGATCGCCCACGGCGGCATGGCCAAGGTCTATCGAGCTCGTGACGAATTTCTGGGTCGGGATGTCGCGGTCAAACTGTTCCGCGCGACGGCCACAGCCGAGAGTGACTTTCGACGGCAGGAGGTCGAGGTAAACGTGCTGGCCCGGCTGAATCATCCGAACGTGGTGACTCTGCTCGACGCGGCCGTTGATCGAAGTGATTCCGAAGACACTCGTATCTACTATGTGATGGAACTTGTTGTCGGCTCCGACCTTAAGAACAGGCTGGATAGCGGGCCGATGGGCGCCCGCCAGGTGGCCCAGATCGGCTACTGGGTGTCTACCGCGCTTGAACATGTTCATGGGCTCGGGATTGTGCACCGTGACGTGAAGCCGGCCAATATCCTGATTACCGCCAGCGCTGACGGGCAGACGATGACAGCAAAACTAGGGGATTTCGGCATCGCGTCGGTGGGGAACGCGAGGGCGATCCCCGATGAAGAATTTGTGACGGGCACGGTGGCGTACCTGAGCCCGGAGCAGGCTCGGGGGGAGGAGGTTGGCCCGGCCAGCGACGTGTATTCGCTGGGTCTCGTGCTGCTGCAATGCCTCACCGCAACGCTGGCGTTTCCCGGCCCGGCACAACACTCCGCCATGGCGAGGCTGCTCGACGATCCCGAGATTCCCGACACCGTTGCTCCCCAGTGGAAACAACTGCTGCGGGCGATGACCTCTCGAGAGGCGGCGGATCGACCGGACATCCACGACGTCGCCCTCGCCCTGGCCCAGCTGTCATTCACGGAATCCGGTCGCCATAGGTCGCGATCGGCTGCGGTTGTGCCGGGGCTTCCGGATGACGCCTTCGACCGGATCACCGCCGTGGCGGCCAGGGTACTGGCCGTGCCCATTGCTGCCGTCAGCATTGTCGGCAGCAGCCGGATGTGGGTCACCGCCAGGAATGACCTGGAGGTGACTCGACTGGGTGGAGACGCAGGCGTCAACGGCACAGCGCTGCTGCGTCAGGAGCCCTGGGTGATCGAGGATGCCAGGCTCGACCCTCTCGCGGTGGGCAACCCCCTGCTATCCCCGGCCAGCGGCGGAAGTGACGAGCTGAGATTTTACGCTGGCGTGCCCCTGCTCAGGGCTGATGCGACGGCGCTGGGCACACTCTGTGTGCTCGACACGAAGCCGCGTTCGATCGATGCACTGGACATGTCTACGCTCCAGGATCTTGCGGCCATCGTCATGCGTGAACTCGACTGGCGTGCGGGACATTGACGGTGTCTGCCACTCTCGCTAGCGGCGCCTGCTCGGCCGCCGGTCCGGCGTTCGCTTGGTGGCCGGTCTGGATTTCTTTTCCGGGGGAGCCAGCACTCCACGGGAGCTGTTGGCGGTGCGTCCACGCACGATTCCGATGAACTCTTCGACGAGCGCGCTGTTGTTGGTGGCCAGCCACACCAGTGCGATGCGGGATGTGGGACCGTCGCTGACCGGCCGCGCAATGATGTCGCGCCGACTGAACGCTCGGGCTACAGACTGCGGCATCACGGCAACCCCAGCCCCTGTAGCGATGAGTTCGATGATGGACACCCAGCTCCCATCAGACCCCATCTGGAGTACTGTCTCGTCGACCAGGTCAGCGAGGGTGACGGAGTCCAGGGCGTCGATGGCATGCTCTTTCGGGGCAACGACCACCGACAGTTCCGAGTACAGCGGGATGCGCGAGAGGTGCTCATCATCGATCGGAAGCCGCGTCAGGGCCGCGTCGACCGACCCTTCGCTCACTGCCACCAGCGCCTCGGAGGGGGAGCACAGTCGCAGCTCCAGTGCGGTTTGCGGCATCCTCTCGGACCAGGTCCTGGCCCATTTGCCTGGCGTCACGCCAACGACGAACGCGACGGTCAGTGTCGCGCCAGCGGCAGAAAGATCGGGCTGGGCCATGGCCACAGGCTACCCTTGCACTGTGCCAGTCCAGACCATGAAGCCCGCTACCGCAGCCAAGAAGCTGGGGATTTTCCTCCCGGCGACCCCCGTCGAATTCCAGGATGGCGAGGTGAGCCGCATCCAATTTCTCGAATTGCAATCGACGCCGCCCGAGTGGCTCGTGGAGTTGCGCAGAAATGGCCCGCATCCGCGGCAGGAGGTCGCCCGCAAACTGGGCATTTCGACATCAGGACTGGCGCGCGCCGGCGCTCCTGACACCATGACCTCCGTCGAGATCAAGAGTCTGCTCGAGCAGAAACCCGAATGGCTCGTTGTCGAACGGGCTACCCACGCAGCGGTACAGGATGACAACGCGCGCATCAAGTCCGAGCGCGCGGCCCGGCTCGAATCACGCGGCGGTGGTGGTGGCCGCTGACCCGATGATGGGTGGGCCCGCTCGCTCGTCCCGGGCGGGCTAGGCCGCTCATAATATATTGCCCCTACAAAAGGGGAGTGACAACGTGAGTTGGTCTCGGATTACACTGAGCACATCACAGCCGAAGTCCAGAGTCCCAGTGTGGGGAGATGTTTAGTGCTACAGACCGTGCATGACCTCATCGTGCGCCCCGCAGTGCTGCGCTGGCACTCAACATCGGATATGTCGTGGCGATCATTATCGTCGCCCGCCAGCACAGCACAGATTGAGATAGCGGGGCCGGACCCCGACCGTGTGCTCCTGGTCGGCGGAGGCATGACGGTCGGATGGGGGATGACCTCGCACGACCAGGCGCTCGCAGGTTCCCTTGCCCGGCAACTCTCGGCGCTGACCGGTCGTGGCGTATCCCTTGACGTCATCGCCCACGACATTCTGTGCGACGAGGGCACCATCGCCCCGGCACTGTCCCAGTTGCTTCCCACTTTCGACGCGATCGTGATCACCCCCGGTGACCTGGATACCCTTCTCCTTCTGCCGCTCAGAACTTATCGTCACCGGGTCGACGCCGTGCTGGACGCCATCACCGAGCTCATTCCCGCACACTCTCACCTTCTCGTTATCGGACTCGTTCCGATGCCGACCGTGATCACCATGTCGCAGGCGATGAGGTGGTTGACGACCCGGTTGTGCGCAGCACTCGACCGCGAGGCTCGATTGGCATGCGCGTCTCATTCGCGCGCGGCATTCGTGCCCTTCCATCCCACTGATACTCCCGGGCGGGGCGGCACCGGGCGCACCTACGAAACGTGGGCAGGGATGATTGCCCCGATGATCTCTGAGAAACTCAACTCGTCCAGCGATCAGTCAATTCGCTGATTTTCGATGCCGGTCGACCCCGAGGCCGGAATAGACGTACCGTTAAGCGAGACGCCGACCATGTCTCGAGAGGACTGTTGTGCCAGAGTGCATCCACGGGCTAGAGATTCCGCTGTGCGACAGCTGCTTCCCGAAGGCCGTCATAGAGAAGCCCAAAGTAGCGCGCGCGAGCTCACGATCGCCTCGAGTCTCCCCGGCCTCAACATCCAGGAAGTCTATTAAAACCGCGGCCCAGCGCGTGTATCACGTCACTCACATCAGCAATCTGGAGAGTATTCTCGCTACCGGTGCCCTGCTTGCTGATGCCTCACCCGCGGTGAATGTGAGCACCGAGCTGACCCGCGAGCTGCGAACCACAGCTCCAGTAAGTTCGGGCGGACCGATGGTTGCCGACTTCGTCTGCTTCTACCTCACCCCAAGCGCGACCCTCTGGGAACAACTTCGCGAAGGCGCCGAAGATGAGACTCGCTGGTCAACGGCGGCCCGCACTGCCACATCGGCCGACTTCGTCTTCCTGGTGAGCACGGTGGAAGCCCTGGGGGAGGGCTCCATCATTGCCGACGGTGATGCCGCCCACAGTCTTACGCGCTTCGCTACGGGCGACTCGTTGACCCGGATGCTGGAACGGCTTCACGACAGTGACGACGTGCAAGAGGCGGAGGCCCTTGCCGTAGGACCCTTCCCGTTCGAATCCGTGCAGTTGATCGGGGTATCGAACGACCGGGTTCGGGATCGGGTAAAGAAACTCACCGCCACCAAGGTCGCGGTGTACCCACCCTGGTTCCAGGCCGCCGAGTAACCTGACCCGGTGGCACCACCGGCTCTGCTGATCGCAGGCTCCGCGTAGCGTTAGGTCATGATCGATTACCTGGCGACCCCCATTGACCCGACTTCGACGGAAGCCCTGTCGATGAAAGGCTTGCACCTTGCCCTGGTCGATACGTCTCACCACGCAGAATTCGAAACCTGGCTGAGAGCCGATATTCGCGGCTTCCACGGCGCCGAACCCACCAGCGAAAACATCGCGGCCAACATCGCCGGAGTCGCCGATCGTCGCACCACAGGCGTGTGGGACGCCAGCGCACTGGATGCCGGTGTTCCAGTAGCAACGGTCAGTTCATGGCCGCTCGAGCTGACCGTCCCGGGTCACCGGCATGTGAAAGCCTGGGCCATCAGTTCGGTCACCGTCGCGCCGACTCACCGCCGCAGGGGGATAGCCCGGGCGTTACTCGAAGCCGAGCTGCGCACGGCCCGTAGCCTGGGAATCCCGCTCGCCACGCTGACCGTGTCGGAGTCAACGATCTACGGCCGCTTCGGCTTCGCTCCCGCCGCATTCGCCAACAACCTGACGATCGACACCCGACGTGCGCACTGGGTCGGCCCCGAGGCATCCGGCCGCCTGAATTTCATCACCCCGGCGCAATTCCGCACCGAGATTGCACAGATGCATGACCGGGTGCGGCTCACCAGTGCCGGCCAGATACCCGTGTGGGGCAAGCGCTGGGACGAAATTTCAGGCCTTACTGGTGACGATAAAGAGCACAGCACGCGGCTGCGGGCCGTGCGCTACGACGACCTCAGTGGAGCTCTGACCGGGTTGGCGCTGTACCGCGTTACCGAGGCACAGGGTGAGAGTGCCGGTGATTTTTCGCAACACGTGCTCACCATCGAATATCTCTGCCATGAGACCGACGAGGCGTATGCGGGGCTGTGGCGCTATCTGCTGGAGGTCGACCTGGTCAGCCGGGTGAGGGCACCACATCGCTCAGTGGACGAGCCAGTGCAGTGGCAACTCAGTGACAGCCGCGCCATCGCGCAGTCACCGTGGGATCACCTGTGGCTGCGCATCCTGGACGTCACGGCCACACTGGAGTCGCGAACCTACTCGGCGCCGGGTCGATGCATCCTTCGCGTGCAGGACGATCTCGGCTATGCCACGGGCGACTATCTGCTTGAGGTGGATGCCGCGGGCTCCGGCCGGGTGAGTGCGATGGACGGATCACGGGATGCCACGGCATCGGTATCACTGGACGTCAACGCGCTCTCCGCGCTCTTTCTTGGCGGTACCTCTGCCGCAATGCTGGCGGCGGCGGGCCTGATCGCTGAGGATGAATCTGGATCAGCGGCCGTGCTGGAGTCGATGTTTCACTCGCCCCGCGCGCCCTGGCTGTCGGTGTGGTTTTAGTCCAGCACGCCGACACCTCCTCGTGGGGCACCGCTACTGTGGCACCATGACCTTTCAGGCGTACCTCGACACCATCAAGCAAAAGACAGGTCTTTCGGCTGACGACTTCCGCAGGCTCGCGGCAGAGAAGGGCCTGCTTGCCGAGGGAACGAAACCGGCGGCGATCATCGCGTGGCTGAAGGAGGACTTCGGACTCGGTCAGGGGCACGGGATGGCGCTGGTCGCGACGTTCCGTGAGCGACCGGTAGATGCGGATCGCATCGATCAGCAGTTCGCTGGAGCAAAAGCTCACTGGAGACCGATCT
Organism: Salinibacterium sp.; assembly: GCF_031364185.1. Lineage (NCBI taxonomy): Bacteria > Bacillati > Actinomycetota > Actinomycetes > Micrococcales > Microbacteriaceae > Salinibacterium > Salinibacterium sp. Next base: position 8,326 of record NZ_JANLVV010000258.1, read on the forward strand.
TCGAAGCGCTTCTGTCCACTCTCCACGACAACGGACCGGTCGATGTTGCCCCGACCGCGACGTATGTCAGCCTGCTGAAAGGTCGAGGCAAGTTCGCTATCGTCTCGTTCACTGCCGACCGTATGGATGTCGGCATCAAGCTGAAGGATGCGCCGGCGACCGACAGGTTCGAAGCCTCCGGCTCGTGGAACTCGATGGTGACGCATCGCGTGCGCATCGCCGACCCGGCGCAGCTGGACGCGGAGCTGCTCGACTGGCTGCGACGCGCGTACGCGGCGGCCTGAAGCACCGCCCCTGGACCACTGCCCCTGGACCATTAGCGGCCCGCGGCGTAGCCCTGGCTTCCGCGAGGGTTGGCGGCGGCCCACAGCATCCCGTGCTCATCAACACCCACAGCCGACAGCCTGCCCAACGACCAGTCGTCGGCGCGAGTGACCACATGGCCGCGCGCCACCAGCGAGTCAATGACGGTGTCGCCAAGTCGACCCTCCACCACAGCGCCCCCGGGCTCCCACTGGCGGGGCCAGAATGAGTCCGGAAACGAGGTGGTGTGAAACGAGGGCGCATCGATCGCCTGCTGCGGGCTGTACCCGCCCACCATCGTGCGCAGCAGGTACAGCAACTGCCAGGTGTCCTGCTGGTCACCGCCGGGGGAGCCGAGCGCAGTCACCGCGATCCCGTCTCGCACGACAAGAGTGGGGCTGAGAGTGGTGCGCGGTCGACGGCCGGGGGTGAGGGTGGCGGGCGCGCCATCCTGCAACCAGGTCATCTGCAGTCGGGTACCGAGGCTGAATCCCAGGCCGGGGATTGCGGGGGAGCTCTGCAGCCAGCCTCCCGATGGGGTGGCCGAGACGATGTTGCCCCAGCGGTCTATGACGTCGATGTGACAGGTGTCGCCCCGGACGACTCCCTCTTTCGTGACCGTCGGCTCGCCCACGCCCGAGGTGCCCACCGTGAGGGGCGGCAGGAACGGGCGGCGTCCTGGCACCGTTCCCGGGCGGAACTCGAGTGAGGCGGCATCCGACACCAGAAGACGGCGGGAGGCGAGATAGCCGGACGACAGGAGGGTGTCGAGAGGAACGTCCGGTACATCTCCACACCACGCCTCACGGTCGGCCATGGCGAGCTTCTCGACCTCCAGGATGGTGTGCACACCCTCGGGAGACGACGGATCGATGTCGTCACAGCCGTCGAGCATGCCGAGCATCTGCAGCAGCGCGGGGCCCTGACCCCATGCTCCGGCCTTGACGATGCTATGACCGCGAAACTCGATCGTGACCGGCCGCTCATAACACGCGCCGAAGCCCGCAAAATCATCGGCGGTGAGCACACCCGCATAGTCACCACCATCGCTGTGCCGGTGCGGAGTGCGAACAAAATCGACGATCGCCCGAGAAACGAAACCCTCGCGCCACGCGGCGCGGGCGGCGTCGATCCGCTCCTCACGTGAGTCGCCTTCTGAGGCCGCGAGTCGCTCAAAGGTGTGTGCGAGCTCAGGCATCGTGCCGTCGTACCCCGACCAGAGTGCAGACGACGTGGGCCAGTGCTCGTCGAAGAGCGGTCGCATCCTCTCGATCGTCTCCCGCACCCGTGGCAGCACGGGATGCCCGTGTCGGGCGTAGTCGATCGCCAGGGCCAGCGCGTCAGCCAATTCCCACGTGCCATGGTCGCGCAACAGCAGGAACCAGGCATCCACCGCACCGGGGATTGCCGCCGCCAACGCCCCCGCGCCGGGCACGAGCGTGAGCCCCAGTTCGCGATACGCTGCTGCCGAGGCCGCCGCCGGCGCGGGGCCCTGGCCTATCAATACCGTCGGCGCCCCTCCGGCGGTCGCGAAGACTCCCACCATGTCACCGCCTGGGCCGTTGAGATGCGGTTCCACAACGTGCAGCACAAAGGCACCCGCGACCGCGGCATCGAAGGCGTTGCCTCCGCGTTCCAGTACGGACTGCGCCGATGCGGTGGCGAGCCAGTGCGTCGAGGCCGACATCCCGAAGCTTCCCGACAGCGTCGGACGGGTGGTGAAGTCGGGCGCGGGGCTAAACGTCATCCTTCGACGTTAGTCGCGCCGGTCTCCACTCTCCCCGCCACCAGTCTCGTGCGAATCCTGGGTCAGGGGCAATCCAGTACGGGCAGGTGCTCCGAACCTCCGGCATCCCCTGTTAGGAGTGTCATGACCACAGCAATGGTTCCCGTCTCCAGCCCCGTATCCGCAACTCGCCACGTCTCGCTGATCCCCACGCGACGCGGCTTCTTTGGCCGGTTGGTGCGGTTCACACCGAAACCCTCGCGTCGCCGCTCGACATTCGTCGAGATAGCGCGTTGATCGGCAGCTGGGCAGCTGGATTTAGGTTCTCAAGACCCATTGCCCGCTGAGGAACAGCGATCGCTATTGTACCAACTGCGCCTCACGCTGGGAACGCCGGGTTGGCAGGTCCGTGACGGTGGCTATTCTGACCGACGGCGCGAGTTCCCGCGTATGCCCCGTCCATCCCGCTCCATCCCACCAGCGTGCCGACCGGCTGTCCGCCGGATCCGGATACCAGGCTGCCGCAGGCTCACCCGTTTTTTGTGCGAAAGATGACATTCCCGAATTTGTCATAGCGTAACTCCCTGACCGTCGTTATACCGTCGAGGCTACGAGGTTGGCGGGCCAATGGCATGCCCCAATACGGGGGCAGCTACAGGAGCGAATGCACGGCGTCTGCGATCGGCTGCGCACCGCTGGCGAACTCCCAGGCCCTGCCGATCGTCCTCGGCTCGTCAATCACGGCCACGATCACCGCGGCGACGTCTCCCCGGGGGATTGAACCTCGGGAGACGCTCTCGCCCAGCGTCACCATGCCGGTGTCAGGGTCATCCGTGAGCGCGCCCGGTCGCAGGATCGTCCAGTCGAGGCTCGTGCCCACCAGCGCCGCGTCGGCGTCGTGCTTCGCTTGGTAGTACACCGCCATGTCGCCCTCGGTGGGAGGCGCATTCCCCGCTCCCATCGCCGACACCATGACGAAACGTGCCACCGAGGCACCGGATGCCGCGGCCATCGCACGCACAGCGCCGTCGTAGTCCACCGCCCGGGTGCGGGCGGGGTCGCCCCCTCCAGCACCAGCGGAAAACACGACGACGTCGGCCCCCGTCAGCACGTCACCAAGCTCGGCCTCGCTCGCGCTCTCGATGTCGAGCACTCTGGGGATTGCCCCCAGTGCGGCCAGTTCGTCCGCCCTGGCGGCATTGCGGAAAATTGCGACAGCCTGATCCCCGCGAGCGTTCAGCAACGTGATCAGTTCGCGAGAAACTTTTCCGCTGCCGCCGATGATCGCAACCCGGATGGGACCCTGTGGTGTAGATGTCATAGCTCCAGTCTCTCAGTCACCGCCGTTTTTCCGACACTGCCGTCTCTCTGTCGGTACCTAGCGTTCGCATAGCACGCCCCGCCACCCGCTGTGACTCACGCGCCGGCGCGACGATGGTAGGTCGGCGTCCTCCCTCATCCCGGTCGGCATCGACACCGAGCACCTGCACACGAGCGCTGCCGTGGAAGTGCCAGATCGACGCGGTCCAGGCACAAAGAAGCGAATCAAGAAGGTCTTCGCGATGCTTGTATTCACTATTCGTCAGCGGTGACCGCAGCAACAGAGCAGCAGATACGGGGTGGGAGGCGATGTCGATGGGGGGCTCGGCGGTCGCCAGTGCGGCGACCCTGCGCACCAGCTCGTCGCAGGCCAACGCCCGCACCTGGCGTGCATCGGCGGCCGGCAGCCCGCGCACCGGCCGCTTGTAGCGCGGGCGTTTATCGTCGTAGCCGAGCTCATCCATTCCCACGATCGTGGTGTACGGATAACACTCAAAAAAGCTGCGCCCGGTGGTGGATGGCGGCTCTGACCCATCGATGTAGGTGAAGCCCGCGGCTTCGAGGCGACGGCGCAGCGTGACCCCGCCCGTCCAGCCCATGCTCGAGTTGCTGGCATTCGCCGCCACGTGCCAGCGACCGTAACCCATGCCGACCTGACGCTCAGCAAGGCGCATGCCGGTGGGGTTCGGGATGACCAGGGGCGCGTCGATCGCAATGATCGCTCCAGGCTCGGCGTGCTCGAGCAGCCACTCGGCTACATCATCAATGCCGCGCGCCCAGCCCGCATGACTGACGACACCGTGTTGATCGATAGAGGCGAGCCCTGTTTCGTTGGCGCGCTTGCGTACACTGCCCTCGCCCCAGGCCAGGTCGACGCCGAAGTACTGCGCCATGGTGCCCACTCTCGATTGACGATGTCTTTATCGCTATTGACGCTACCGGCTGCTGGCGACACCGCAGCATCGAAATATTTGGCGCGTTGGGCTGAGTTGGGCCAAAACTTTTCACCCCGCGCCCTACGCTTGGAGCATGGTCGACCCACCTCTCATCGGTCCTGTTGACCCGCCCGAACTGCACGTGATGACGTATAACATTCGTCGACGGATGCCTCGAGCAGCCCCCCGTAGCCCCGACCGATGGACCTACCGCGCTCCGGCTTTGCGACACCTGTTGGCCACGGAACAACCCGCCGTGCTCGGGGCGCAGGAAGCACTGCCGGACCAGACGGAGTTTGTCGCGCACAGCCTGGGACATCATTACTCCTGGATCGGCATTGGTCGAGATCCCGATGGCACCGGCGAAAGTTGCCCCATTTTCTACGACACCCGCCGGGTGCAACTGCTGGAATGGCGTCAACTCGCTATGTCAGACACGCCACGGCTAGCGGGGTCGAGAAGCTGGGGCAACCGGATCCCGCGCATGGTCGTCTGGGCTCTGTTCACCGATCTGGCCACCGGCATCCAGTTTCGAATGCTGAATACCCACCTCGACCACCAGTCGCGCCGCTCACGGGTGCACTCCGCCAGATTGCTCAGGCAACTGGTTGATGCCAGCCCCGGCCCCGCCATCCTGACCGGCGACTTCAACACTTCGGTCGATACAAGCCCGTACAGCGAATTGATGCTCGGCCGGACGGTGTTGGATGCCTGGCGGAGCGCCGACACACAACTCACCAAGGCCTGGGGCACCTACCCGAACTACCACCCCGCGAGACTGGGCCGCAAGCGCATCGATTGGATACTTACCAACACACAGGTGGAGGTCAGCTCGATCGGGATCAACACGGCGCTTCTCGGCGACATCGCCGGGTCGGATCACCTTCCTGTGCAGGCCGTCATACAACTGCGCGGGGAGTGAAGGACCATCTCGCGAGAACACGTAGGGTGAAGTGACGACACAATTCAGGGGGCATCGATGAGCACTTCGGCGAGTTCGACCACGTCAACCAAGGCGGGAACGAACGGCAAAGTTATCGCGCTGGCGATCGCGGGAGCGCTGGGCGGATTCCTGTTCGGCTTCGATTCCTCGGTAGTCAACGGCGCGGTCGAACCGATCCGTGAGCAATTCGGACTGACCGAGACGCTCACCGGCCTTGCCGTGGCATCCGCTCTGATCGGCTGCGCCGTGGGCGCATACCTGGCAGGGCGCCTCGCAGACTCGAAAGGTCGCATCCCCTCGATGCTGGTCGGTGCCGTCCTGTTCTTCGTCAGCGCCATCGGTTGTGGTTTCGCATTCGGGGTGTGGGATTTGATCCTGTGGCGCCTGGTGGGCGGCCTTGGTATCGGCATCGCCTCGGTGATCGCCCCCGCCTACATCGCCGAAATTTCACCCAAAAATCTCCGCGGACGTCTGGGATCCCTTCAGCAACTCGCCATCACCCTGGGAATTTTCGTCGCCCTGCTCTCAGACACGCTCTTCGCGGGCGCTGCCAATGGCGCCGAAAAGGAGTTGTGGTGGGGGATTGAGGCTTGGCGGTGGATGTTCCTCGCCGGGGTTGTACCCGCCGTCATCTACGGCCTCGTGTCGATGCGCCTTCCCGAATCGCCCCGATTCCTCATCCTCAAAAACCGCGACAATGACGTGCGCGATATCTTCGCGCGCTACTGGCCAGGGGAGGACGCCGAGCGCGCCATCCGAGACATGCGATCCGTCATCAAGACGGACGAACTGGGGTCGCGAAAGGGCGCGCTCAGGGGAAATAGATTCGGCCTGAAGCCGATTGTGTGGGTCGGGATTATCCTGTCGATCCTTCAACAGTTTGTTGGCATCAACGTGATTTTTTACTACTCAACGACCCTCTGGAAGTCCGTCGGTTTCGCAGAGAGTGACTCCCTGGCCATCTCGGTGGCTACGTCGATCACCAACATCGCCGTCACCTTCGTGGCCATCGCCCTGGTCGATCGGGTGGGCCGTCGTCCGATTCTGCTGTTCGGATCTGTTGGGATGACCGTCGCCCTGGCCACCATGGCCGTTGCCTTTAGCCAGGCAGCATTGGTCAACAACGAACCCAGGCTCGAGGGGGCATGGGGGCCAATTGCGCTGGTCGCCGCCAACATCTTCGTCGTCAGTTTCGGCGCATCCTGGGGCCCCGTCGTGTGGGTCTTGCTGGGCGAGATCTTCCCGACCACGATCCGCGCACGGGCACTGGGCATCGCCGCCGCCGCGCAGTGGATCGCCAACTTCCTGATCACGGTGTCATTTCCGCCGCTGGCCTCGGTATCGCTGGTGCTGACCTACGGCATGTACGCGCTCTTCGCGGGACTGTCATTCCTGTTTGTGTTCAAGGTCGTTCCCGAGACCAATGGAATGTCCCTCGAGGAGGCCGAGACACTATTCGTCAGGGCGCGAAAGCCCGCAAAGTAGCAGCGGTCGCAGCGTCAACGTACGCTGGGTTCGACGCAGAATCCATCACGAACGGAAAGCGGTCATGACCTCAGAGCACACGGTGACGGTCGAGAACGAGCGAATTCGGGATCACCTCCCGGCCCTCGAGATCAGGGGCCTGGTGAAGCAATTCGGCGAAAAGGTGGCCGTCGATAACCTCGATCTGACAGTGCCCAGCGGCTCGTTCTATGGCCTAGTGGGGCCTAATGGCGCGGGAAAGACGACAACCCTGTCGATGGCGACCGGTTTGCTGCGTCCCGATGCCGGCCAGGTCAGTATTCATGGCGTGGATGTCTGGACCAACCTTGTTGCAGCGAAGAGGCTCGTCGGTAACCTCAGCGACGGGGTCAGGCTGTTCGACCGGCTCACGGGCCTTCAGTTGGTGACCTATGCCGGCCTCCTGAGCGGAATGACACGCGAGGTTGTCGCGGAGCGCGCCAATGATCTGCTTCAGCTTCTTGACCTCGAGACGGCAGCCGGCACGCTCGTCATCGACTACTCGGCCGGCATGACAAAGAAAATCGCCCTGGCCTGCGCACTCGTGCACGCCCCGCGACTGTTGGTGCTTGACGAGCCGTTCGAATCTGTCGACCCGGTTTCTGCCGCGAACATCCGTGACATCCTGGATGGTTTTGTGAACTCCGGCGGCACCGTCATCGTCTCCAGCCACGTCATGGACATGGTGCAACGCATGTGCGATCACGTCGCCGTGATAGCGCAGGGGCGGGTGCTGGCATCCGGAACCACGGACGAAGTCCGCGGAGACTCGACCCTCGAGGATCGCTTTGTCGAACTCGTCGGCGGGCGCCGCACGGGGGAGGGGCCCGCGTGGTTGCGACTCTCGTAAGGCTCCGGTTCCTGCTGCTGGCCAACTCGCTGAAGAGGAGCCCGTGGCAGCTTATTGCGGTGGTGATCGGGGGCCTGTACGGGCTCGGCATTCTTATCTCGGCCGTCGCCGGACTGTTCGTCCTGAGTTTCGCCGAAATCGAGCTCGCCCGCACGGTGACGGTTCTCGCGGGGGCTGCGGTCACCCTCGGCTGGACTCTGCTGCCCGTGCTGACGTCCGGCATTGACCAGACCGTGGAGCCCGCACGGCTCGCGACCTTCCCCATCCCGCTCAACACCCTCTTGTTGTCACTCGCGATCAGCGGTGTGCTCGGCGTTCCTGGCTTAGTCACCCTCGTCGCCGCGCTGGCAACCGCGGGCACCTGGTGGCGGTACCCGGTCGCTGCCCTGGTCGCTGTCGTGTGTGCTGCCATCGGTGTTCTCACCTGTGTGATCGGATCCCGGATGCTCGTTGCCCTCACCGCACGAATCAGCTCAGGTCGTCGTGCGCGCGAGGCCAAAGGCATCCTGGTCGTTATTCCGGCGTTGCTGCTCGGGCCGATCATCCTCGGCCTCACACAGGTGCTGAGCGACGTCTCAGACCTGCTTCCGCGCATTGCACATCTCGTATCGTGGAGCCCGTTCGGCGCAATCTGGGCAGTGCCGGCGGATGTGGCATCCGGAGACCTGGGCCGGGCTGCGTGGGAATTCCTCATCGGAATCGCAACCCTCGTGGTGTTCGTGCTGGTGTGGCGTTGGGGGCTGGCGCTGGCCCTCGAAACCCCGAGCCGATCTACGCTGGTGAAGGCCGGCACACGAGGGCTGGGACTGTTCACAGTGTTCCCGGGGACTCCCGCCGGAGCCGTCGCAGCACGAGCACTGACCTACTGGATCCGTGACCCGAGGTACACGCAATCGCTCATCACCGTTCCTCTCGTTCCGGTGCTGATCTTTTTCTATGCAGGAAGCAACGGCAACCTGGCACCGCTCAACGCCGTGGCCCCCATCGTCGCCGTGCTGCTGTCGATGTCGATTTACACGGATGTCTCGTACGACAACACCGCATTCGCGCTGCACCTGCAAACCGGAGTCAGCGGGCGCGCCGACCGTATCGGTCGAGTCATCGCCCTCGCAATTTTTGCGGTGCCGATCTGCTTCGCACTGGCCATCGCGTCAGTGTGGATCACGAATGCCTGGGAGATACTGCCCGGCCTGCTCGGGATCATCGCCGGAGTGCTCCTGACCGGTTTCGCCGTGTCGTCTCTGATCTCCGGGCGGTTCGTGTTCATGGTGCCGGCCCCCGGGGAGAGTCCCTTTAAGTCAAAGCCGGGTGGCGGGGTGAGCCTGATGTTGTCGACATTCGCGTCATGGAGCGTGCTCGGCATCCTGACCCTGCCCGAGCTGGTGCTCGCGATCGTCGGATTCGCCAGCGGAAATATCGCTCTGGGGTGGTTGTCACTACTCGTCGGGATCGTTCTGGGTTCCGGGTTTCTGATAATCGGTGTGCGCATCGGCGGAGCCATCCTCGACCGGCGCGGCCCCGACCTTCTTGCGCAGCTGCAGAAGCAGAAGTAGCTCGCTCGCGTCACCTCAGTGCGGCGATCAGAGCAGCGTTCGTAGCAGCTTCTCGACGCTCATTCCGGCATCGGCAGCGCGGCGCTCCAGCCGGGCGTGTTCTACCGCAGTGAACATCACCGTCACGGGGATGTTGACTGCCGACGACATCTCGGGCTCAGCGATGTCACGTGTCGAGCTGTCGAAGGTGAACAGAGTTGGGGGCTCGACCGCCGCAACAGCGAGTGAGCCGCGGCCGGCAGCTCCCGGGAAACCCGGACCTGCAGGTGCGGCCGAGCCGCGCTGGTACGCCTCGGCGGCACCCCGGGCACGGGCATCGGCGGCCTCATTCAACACATGACCGACGTGGCCTTTCACCCACTCGAACCGGTAACGCCGACCCGCTACCGCCTGATCGAGCTCTTTGAGGAGGTCGAGGTTCATCACGGGCTTGCCGTCGCCCTTGCGCCAGCCTTTCTTCTTCCAGCCGGGCATCCATTTAGTCACGGAATTGATCACGTACTGGCTGTCACACAGGATGTGCAGGTCGTCGTCGATGTGCGCGGTCGCGCGAAAAAGCTCGAGCACCGCGGTCAGCTCGCCCATGTTGTTCGTACCGTGCGGCCAGCCTCCGGCGGCCCAGGTGTCGTCATCCACATACCAGGCCCATCCCGCCGGCCCCGGATTACCCAGCGCGGACCCGTCGGCAGCAGCAGTAATAGTCATCCCGTCTAGGGTAGCGAGCATGCCCTCATACCGAGTAACTCTGGCGATCGGCGCGTTGGCGATCGGGATCTCACCGGGCAGTGTGCTTCCCGCGGCGAAGGATGCGGGGCGGGAACTCGCGGTGGTGGAAGCGGCCGATCTGATGGGCGCAGTCGGGGCTAGAACTGCCCCATAATCCCGGGCAGAAACTGGACCGCGGCGAAGACGGCCACCGGCACGGCGATGGTGTTGATGAGAAGAAGCACCAGGGGTGCGCGACCCTTCCCGGTGACTCTGACGACTCGGATGGTGCGGGCAATCATGTAGGCGAGGGGGCCCAGCAGGATCCACCATTCGCTCGCGGGGTTCCGGAAGCCGAGTCCGACCAGCGATTTGCGATCCTGAACGGCCGTTGCGAGCATCCAGAGCATCGGCACGAGAGCGCCCGCCACCAGGGCGCCGATCTGCGCGGAGATGAGAGTGAAGACAAGCGCAGCCCCAACCGATGACAGCGCCGCGATCCAGGGAGTGAAGGCCAGTGCCCACACGCTTTCTGTGGACGACCGGACCGGAGCGGGCTGGCGCGAGGTGTCCCACCAGCTCGCGGGACCGGCGTTGTTCTTGCTGATACCGGACTTGGAAAGCCCGGGAAGGTTGATCTCGGCATGGGCCGTATACCCACGGGCGATTCGCTCACGAGTGTCGTCAGTGATCGCGGAGTCGTCGAAGGCTGCCACCTCGGGCTCGGGCTCTACTGCGGGAGTGGCGATGGCCTCCTGGGCGGTGTCATGAACGTGATCGGTCCATCCAGCGCCGTCCCACCATCGCAGGATGGTCGTGTCAGGGCCCTCGGGATACCACCCGACTGGGGGCATGCGTTCCATCACGTCGGTCGTTGTCACGGCGTTGCCTTACTGGTCGGTGGGAGCGTCGGTCACCAGCGGACCGCCGAGCATCTCTCGAAGTTGGCGTCGCGTCAGCGCCGCACCGCTGGACGTGTGATCTAACGCGAGGAATTCAGAAACGTCGCCCGGCACTTCAGGCAGCGTCGGCTCGATTGCCGAAGATTCGCCGGGCACATACTCGACGACAATCGGCTCGACGGGCACGAGAGTCGGTGCGGCCAGGGGGCGCACATCGTGAGTCCAGTCCGTGCCGTCCCACCACCGCAGGCTGTCGTCGGTGACCCCATCCGGGTACCAGCCAGCAGGCACGTGCGTGTGTTCCATAATTGACATCTCGGCCCCCCGCCGTTGTTCCTTGATACGACCCTAGGGATCGCAGTGACTCCGCCACGATCCCCATTTCAAGGGGTGAGGCCCACGGTCTACCTCCAAACGAGTCAGGATCGCTCTGTCGGGGACAACCCCACAGTGCCCAAACGTATGTCGCCCCGATAGGCTCCAAGGGATGCGACGACTACTCAGCTCGGCTCTCCTGGCGGCGGTTTCTCTGCTGCTGGCGGTCTCGGCGCCTATGGCGGCCGCCGCTAATACCAGCGATTTTACGTTCGATTCGTTCGACGCCGACTACACACTGACCCGGCTTGGTGACGGAACCGCCCAACTGGACGTGGTGGAGACCATCGTGGCGCGGTTTCCCGAGTTCGACCAAAATCGCGGAATCGTCCGTGCCATCCCGGACAGCTATAACGGCGTGGCGCTGGAAACAGACCGAATCTCGGTCGTCAACGACAACGGCGATGCTGTGCCGTTCGAAACCGACCGCACTGACGAGTTTGTGACGCTCGCGCTCGGAACCGACGAGTTTGTTCATGGCGCCGTCACCTACGTCATTTCCTACACACAGCGCAATGTGGTGCGATCGTTCGCCGACACGAACGCCGATGAGTTCTATTGGGATGTCAACGGCGTCGGCTGGGACCAACCCTTTGACAGCGTCGCCGCGCGAATTCATCTTGATGGCTCCGTGATGAGCGCCTTCACCGGAAACGCGGCCTGCTACATCGGCGCGCAGGGTGATGGCACGACCTGCCCCATCCAGGAATTGGGTCCCGGGCTGGACGATGCCCCCACTTCCAACCCCGCCACTCCCGCATCGACACTCACGCTTGAGGCAACTGCCGACAACCTTGCGCCGCGCGAAACCATGACAGTGGCCCTGTGATTCACCCCCGGCACCTTCCTGACACCCGAGCCCACGGTGACTGTGCCCCAGCCCGTGCCCGCCGGCTTCGAGTTTGCCGCCGGCGCCGTCGGGATTCTCAGCCTGGGTGGGATGATCGCCGCGATCGTCTCGAGGGTGCGCTCGGGGCGCAGCGCCCCAGGTCGCGGCATCATCATCCCGCAGTACAGCGAGCCCGACGAGATCACCATCCTGCAATCGGCGCATCTGGTCGGCAGGTCATCGGCGGCGATTCCGGCCGCTCTGGTTCGGCTGGCGGTGCGTAAGAACATCCGCATTCTCGCGTACGCGGTGGAAGAGGGGAGCGAGCCGTACACGCTGCAGTATCTAGGCTCCACTGGCGCGAATGCCGAGGACCTGGCACTGATCGCGCTGCTGTTCGGAGGGGAACCCGAGGCGGGCGCCCTTCGCGCGTTCGGCCAGGGACAGCAGGATTTGATGACAGCTCTGCACCAGCAGTCCGCAGTCGCTAAGGCATCTCTCCCGGGCGCCGGCTACCTGGAAAAGCCGCCAGGACGAGGCGGCGCGATCGGTCTCGTGCTGGTGCAGCTGGCGCTGGGCACCGTCGCGATAACGCTGCTGGTGGTCTCCAGCGGGCTATTCCTGAACGTCAGCCCCCTGCTGTTGCTGGTGATGGTCTTCGGGCTGGTCGCCCTGATCGTCTGCATAGCGCTGGCCATCCGCCCTCTGCGCCAGACGGCGAAAGGGGCCGAGGCTCGCGAATACCTTGAGGGGATGCGCACCTACCTGACGTTGGCGGAGAAGGATCGACTTCGTGCGCTGCAGAGCCCAAGCGGCGCCGAACGCATCAATGTCGGTGACGGCAGGGAGATGGTCAAGCTCTTCGAGAAGCTGCTGCCCTGGGCCATCGTCTGGGGTGTCGAAGACCAGTGGATGCGCGAGCTCGAGGTGCGTGTCAGCTCGCTGGCCGAACAACCCGACTGGTTCATCGGCTCCGATGGGTTCTCTGCCGCGATGTTCACCAGCACGCTGCGGGGATTCTCCACCGCCATGACTCCGCCCGTGAGCGCCTCGAGCTGGAGCGGAAGCGGGGGCGGCTCGTTCAGCGGTGGATCCTTCGGCGGCGGATTCTCCGGCGGGGGTGGCGGCGGCGGTGGTGGCGGCGGCCGCTGAGTCGCTACCGCGCGTCAGGAGTCGCTGAGCCTGACGCCCGTGGGGTCTTCGGCCGGGGCATCCACCAAATCAGTTCCCCCCACCGGCGTGCCCTGCCACGACAGCAGAACCCACCCGTCGCGAGGATTTCCCTCGAGTGCGACCATGCCGGTGTTGTCGATCTCATGCTCGCCAGCGAAACTCGGCGCAACATTGCTGGCGCGACCGGCGACCCACACCCTGATCGCGGCGCCGTGGCTGAATACCACTACGGTGCGAGCCGCGAATGACCCGGCGACCCCGCCCGCATCGTGGTCGGCGGCAACCCGTGCGATATCGGCATCAAACCTGTCGAAAAATGCGTGCCCGTCCGTGCTTCCCGGCATCACCACGTCGAGGTTACCGAGCCCCCAGGCGAAAGCGGTCTCCAGGTATTGTCGAAGAGAAGCGCGGTCGCTGTTGCCTTCGAGCGAGCCCGCCTCAATCTCGTGGATGCCCGGCAGCTCGATCGCGTCACACCCCCGATCGGCGGCGAGTGGCGCCGCGGTGAGGTGGGTGCGCAGCAGGGTGCTGACGTAGATCCTGCCGACGATGTCGTTCGCCAGCGCTACCGGAATCTGCGCGGCCTGTCGGGTTCCGAGCTCCGTGAGCCCGGGGCCAGGATGGGCGGTATCCAGCAGCCCGGCGACGTTGGAGAGGGTCTGGCCGTGCCTGATGAGAAGAAGGCGCACCCCTGATGCCTACGCTGACGCCGGGAGAGAGCTCTCGATGAGTGCCACGATGGCTGGGTCGTCGGGTTGGACGGTGGGGCGGAACCGGTGAACCTGGCCACCGGGAGTGATGACGAACTTTTCGAAATTCCACTTCACTTTGCCCGCCTTACCCGCGGCATCCGGAGTCTTCGTGAGCTCCTGATACAGCGGGTGCGCAGTCTTGCCATTCAGCTTCACCTTCTCGAACATGGGAAAGGTGACGCCCCATGTCATCGAGCAATACTCCTTGATTTTGTCTTCGGAGCCGAGCTCCTGCAGGAACTGGTTACTCGGGAACCCCAATACGGTAAAGCCACGTTCGCCATACGTTTTCTGAAGTGCTTCGAGCTTTTCGTACTGAGGGGCAAGGCCGCATCGCGACGCGACGTTGACGATGAGCACCACCTTGTCGCTGTAGTCGGCAAGCGAGGTGGAGGCCCCGTCGATGGTGGTGAGGGGAATCTCGCTGAGCGTAGTCACCATCACAACCTACGCTGCGCAAGCTGAGCGTCAGCGTAAAACCCTTGACACCATGACCTCCGCCGCAAGCATCGAACGGGAAGGCACGTAACCCCGACACGGGCTCAGGGCACGTCGTGCCAGCAACCACGCACCCGCGCTGGGTATTCTGGGGACGCCCTTTCCCCTGTCGAAAGCGAAAGTATGCCCGAGAGCCCCCTGTCGCCCAGCCCCTACGAGGTGCTCGGTGTCGCGGCATCCGTGACGAGGGAGGAGCTTCGGCGTGCGTACCGCAAGGCGCTCCGCGAAACACACCCTGACACGGGCGGCGACTCCCGGCGCTTTGCGGCGGTGCAGGAGGCCTGGGACCGCGTGGGTACGCTCGAGAAGCGGGCGGCGTACGACGCCGGGCGCGGCATCCACTCAATTTCTCATGACACATTTACGGCACAGCCGGCCCGCCCGCGACAGGATACGAGACCCAGATCCAGGTCGCACGGTCACCCAGGGGGCTGGAGGCGCGAGAAGTTTCTTGGCCAGCTTCGGGAGTGGGTGGGCCGGGGCGTCGAGATCGCTGACCCGTACGACCCTGCGCTGGTGCAGGGGGCTCCGCGGGAGATCAGACGCACTCTCGCCGATGCCCTCGCTGAGGAATCAACAGCGCGCACCATCAGCACCCTCGGCATTGGTTTTTCGGTATGGCATGACGTCTCGACCGGTGGACCCGAAGCGAAGATCGACCACGTTGTGCTCGGGCCGACCGGCCTGTTTGCGATGCTCTCCGAAGATTTTGGGGGGCCCGTCCGAGCCCGCAAGGGTGAGCTGATCGGTGATGTGCTTCAGGGGGAGCGACCCATGCACGATCTGGCCGGCCGCGCCCGCGCTCTCGCTCGGCAGCTTCGGGTGCGGTTCACCGCCCTGGTCATTGTGCTGCCGGATGACGCTCTCGACGATTCCGTCGTGGCACTGGGCAGCGTGCGGGGAGCCGCAACGCTCGCGGTAACACAGTCGTCTCTGACGATGCTGTTGCGCCAGGGAATCCCGGGGTCCGAGCCGATCGGCGGCAACGAGCTTTTCGACGTGCGCACTCGCGTGGGTGACGGCGTGCGCTTTGTCTGACTCGGCGTGCTCGTCGTCAGATCACGCGCTTAGTCTGGATTTACACCTGTCGATTTATGCCGTCACGTCGAATACACGGAAAGACCCTAGGCTGGTGTCTTCGTGTCTGGAAAGAAGGATTCTGTCTCGTGATTCGCGTCATCAGCTATAACCTTCGCAAAAACCGCGCGAGCATTGAGCTTGCCGAACTGGCGAAGACACCCGATCTCGACGCGCTGTGCCTGCAGGAATGCATAGCCTCGGAGTTGCCAGCCGAGATCGGCAACCTGCACCTGGCCGACTCCACGAAACGAAACAGGCTCGGGCTTGCGGTGTACTACCGCCGGGATCGCTATGAGCAACTGGCGAGCAGGTCATTCGAGTTGAAGAAGTCGCTGCATGACCTCATCTTCTCGCCGACACCTGAGCGCCTCGTCGGCACGAAGCTTCTCGACCGTGAATCGGGTCACGAGCTTGTGCTCGCGTCGTTCCACGCGGCACCGTTGACCGCACTCAACTCTCTGCGCCGAAAGCAGATTAAGGCGGCCCACGAACTGCTGCAGGATCTCGGCTCCGGCGCTCCGATCATTATGGTCGGCGACTACAACTACCCCCTGTTCAAGGACGGGTTGTCTAACCGCGTCGCAAAGTCCGGTTACGACTTGACGCTGAGTGACCGACAGACGTACACCGCGTACAAGTTCTTCCGCGGACACTTCGATTTTGTCACTTCGCAGGGGTTCACCGTAGACGACGTGCAGACCATGCCGCGCGGCTCGTCAGACCACATCCCGATATTGGTAACCGCCTCCTACGGGGCCGTCGCGAAGGTCGAAGCCGAAGCGGCCTGAGCACACTGACGCGCGGTAGCTCGTGCGTTCTAAGAGAAGTCTCACGTGTCATGAGCGACCACCGGTCCAGAATGGGAGCATGGTGGCACGCTCAGCTCAGGTACCCGGCTTTGTCGGCGCCGCAGCGCTCTCCGTTGTCGCCGTGATCGCAATTGTGCTCGGAATAGTCTTCGCCAGCGGGTTGGGATTTGTGGATGCCGCCGGCCAGCCCCTTGACGTCCCCGCGGTGTCGATCACGCCGGAGCCGTCGTCGCCTACCGAACCAATCCCTAATCCCACCAGCGATCCCACCCGTGAGCCGACCGGTATTCCCACTCCATCGCCGACACCCGATGATGGTGACGGGCCCGAGATCGTGCCCGGCCCGCCGCCGGTGACGATGGAGCTTGAAGATCACGGTGATGACAACGATGACAACCGCGGATCTGGCAGCGGCAGCAGCGGTTCCGGCCGCTCGGATCACTGATACCGATCGTTGGCCGATGTCGGGGATTTGTGAGACTCGTCTCATGGATGGCTCGTCAACTGCTTAGATTGCGCGTCCAGCATGGAGGAACGGCATAAAGCCGCACTCACGCCGGCTCGCCGGCTCGTTGAAAGGCACATCATGTCACTTTTCACCTCTCGCCCCGTGCTCATCGCTTCGGGCATTGCTATCGCAGGCGTGCTGTGCGCTGGCGGAGTCGCCGTCGCGGCCACCCTGCCCAGCAGCTCGACCACGTCGCCGACGTCCGAGTCAACACCGACGCCGACGCCGGCATCCTCGGACGACCCCCTGAGCCACGACCTGAACGACGATGAAGTGCATGCCCCCGGGACGCACGATGTGGGGGATGACAGCGCCGACGATGATTCTCTTGACGACAATGCACTTGACGACAACGCACTTGACGACGATGACGCGGACGACAACGACATCGCAGATGAGGCGGACGAGGCAGATGATTCTCTCGACGACAGCGATGCTGATAGTGCTGACAAGGTGACGGATGGCAGTGGTCACCACGACGGAAGTGGCTCCAGCGACAATTCCGGCCACGGCAGCGACGACGACTAAGTCGATCACCGAGGGGTGGGTACTGGCTGCGTTATCGGAGCCGGTAGCCCATCCCTCGTACGGTCTCGATGTGCTCGGCCCCCAGCTTCGACCTGAGGTAGCCCACGTAGACATCGACGATGTTCGACCCGGGATCGAAATCGTAGCCCCACACTCGACTGAGCAACTGTTCGCGACTGAGCACGCGATCGGGGTTTCGAAGAAACTCCTCGGCCAGCGCAAACTCACGCGCCGATAGATCGACTTCACGGCCGCGCACGATCACCCGGCGGCTGTGAAGATCGAGTTGAAGGCCCTCGACGGCCAGTATCGCCTCGACGCCACGGCTGGCGTCCGCCATCCTGAGCCTGATGCGAGCGAGAAGCTCGTCAAATCGGAAGGGCTTCGGCATGTAGTCGTTCGCGCCCCCTTCGAGGCTCGCCAGGGTATCGTCGGCGGAGGTACGAGCCGTCAGAACGATCACGGGCAGCTCGAGGCGGGCGGCGCGCAGGCGCTTCAACACCTCGAATCCGTCAAAACCGGGCAGCCCAATGTCGAGGACCAACAGATCGAAACCACCAGCGAGGGCGTGCTCGACGGTGTCGGGTCCGGTCGTGGCAACAACGGTGGTGAAACCTGCCGCGCGCAGTCCCTTCTCGACGAAGGACGAAATCCTGGCCTCGTCTTCTGCCAGCAAAATTCGGCTCATCAACTCTCTCCATGCTCGGCGGGGTGATCTTCTTGCCGCGGGGTGTCGTACAGCGGGATGTCAATGACAAAAAGGGACCCGGTGGCATGGCCCTGCCGGACGGACGCGTGGCCGCCGTGCGCCTCGGCAATGGCAGACACGATGGCCAGCCCCAGGCCGGAACCCGATTCCCCACGCCCCTCAGTACTCCGAGCCCCGGGCCCGCGGTGGAATCGCTGGAAAATGGTGTGTGCGGCGAGCGGATCGACCCCCGGCCCGTCATCGAGCACCGAGAAAAGAAGCCGGCTTCCACGCACCTCGCTCGAAATCTCGATAACGCCGCTTGAGGGCCCATGCACGACGGCATTCGCTGCGAGCTGAAGCAGGGCCTGAGTTATTCGCTCCCCGTCGATCATCGCCATTACGTTGGCAGCCTGG
>NZ_JANLVV010000282.1:0-29081 GCF_031364185.1 Salinibacterium sp.
AATTTCATTCCGGACCCATCTTCGCCAATATCGTGCTCGCCGACGAGATCAATAGGGCGAGCCCGAAGACGCAATCTGCGCTGCTGGAAGTCATGGAGGAGAGCAACGTCACCATGAACGGAGCACCAACGGGATGGGTGATCCCGTCAACGGTGACGTTGCTCTCCTCCATGACTTCCAGCAGCGCAGATTGCGTCTTCGGGCTCGCCCTATTGATCTCGTCGGCGAGCACGATATTGGCGAAGATGGGTCCGGAATGAAATTCGAAATCTCCCACGGACTGGTTGTAGATGCTCACCCCGGTGATGTCACCGGGCAGCAGGTCAGGGGTGAACTGGATGCGGCTGCTCGAACCCGCTACGCTCTGCGCAATCGCGCGCGCAAACGAGGTCTTGCCCGTCCCCGGGAAGTCTTCAAGCAAGAGGTGGCCGTCACTGAGTAGCGCGGTAAAACCGAGACGGATGACGAACGTCTTTCCCAGCAGCACCTGGTCAACATTGGCAACGAGTCGATTGAAGATATCGGAGAACCAGGTCGCCTGTTCCGGTGTCATGGTCATGCTGCTGCTCCCCAGCTCGGATTCGGGTCGGTAGTGATCACGTTTGCTTGTGTCGTATCAGTCATAGTCAGGCCCGTCATAGGTCTTCGTGTAGGTCTTTCCGTTGGCGGTGACCCGGATAGTCAATTGCGGAACCTGCGCGATACTCGCGTCAGCATGACAGGTAGTGTCGGCACCTGCCGCCGTGAACACGCTGGGAGGAGCGCCACAGGCAAACTCGACCAGGTCGTACCCCACCGGTAACCCATCCCATTGGAAGGTTCCCGAGTTCGACACCCCGGCATTGTCTGGCGTAAACGAGAGGTTACCGACGACCCTCGGATCTACCGGCGTGCCCAGCGGGAATGGCGCCGACCAGTTCGACTTGCACAGTGCCACGGACCCGGGGGTGCGGCACGCCCGAACCTGCACGGCCACATCCTGGCCGTACTGGAGACCATCCGCAGTGAGCAGTGATCCAAGACTCACCGGTCCATAGGCCGTGGCCGGCACGCTGGGCCCGATCAGCCGATAGAAGACGGTGTAGTCGCTGGTCAATCGATCGGCGTCCATGTACCCGCCAAGGAGCTGGAAATCAAACCTGTCGACGTTGGGCACCGGACCGGTACCGGTGTCGATCGAGGTGACGACACCGGGCGCGGTATAGGCAGTTACCGACGAACTGGCCGTACATCCCTGCCCGTTGACGGCAAACACGAGCAGTGAGTATGTCGCGTTGGGCGACAGGCCGCTGAATTGCGCCGACAACAACGTAGTCGCACCGAGCACGATGGCGCCGTTGGAGGTGACGGTGCCGTCCGGCGCGCAGGTAGGTGCAGCCCCCGTGTAGGCAGCAGCACGATAGCCGGTGATCGCGCGGCCGTTATCGGAGAACACCCCTGTCCAGCTGAGCTGGACCGTGGTGTCGCCAACCACGGTAGCAAGGGGCGCGCTGGTGGCTATCGGAGGGCCTGCAGGCACATCAGACCGCGGTTCACTCGTATTCCAGACCGACAGCGCGGTCAATGCCGCATTGCGGGGGCTGACGGTGTAAGACACGCCCACTCCGTTATCGAGGGTCCATCCTGCGGAAAGTGTGTCGACAGTGCAGGTGCCGCCACTGCAGGTGGTGGACGGGGTAAAGTCGCGGGTGAACCCGCCGACGGTCAACTGATACCTGTCGACGTCAGAGCCCCCGGCCGGAGTGGCGACGGCGTTCCAGGAGATGCGCAGCCCACGGTTGAGTGCGACGGAACTCAAGACGGTCGGGGCGGGAGGGATCACGTCCGACCAGATGAGATCAGGCAACACTGCCGGGTCGGAATCACCAACGGCGTTCGTCGCGACCACCGAAATTATCACCGAGTTCCCGGGGCCATTTCCGTTCGTCGGGATAGCGCAGGTCGTTCCCGTGCAATCGGTGGTGCTGACCACGGCGGCACCCCGGGTCGCGGTAACCCGGTAGTTCGTGATCGGTGAGTTGTTAAATGCTCCAGCATTCCATTTGAGCGTGATCGACTTATCGCCGAATCCGGTCGGTGCGACATTCGCCACGGGATCTGGCCTGTCCTGAATCGAGATCGTGATCGATCCCCAGACATACCTGTCCGGATCGTTGGTCGAATCAGCGACCTGGTACTGCAGATTTACATTCCCCGCAACCGCGTTCTGGCCAATGGAGACCGCCAGTCTGGTGTTGTCGGAGTTCGGCTGGATGTCGACTCCGGCCGGAAGGGATCCCCCGGCGAGTCCCCGGATATTGATCACCCGCAGCGCCGTGCCCGGGAACGGGTTGGTGGCCTGATCATTGGCGAGCACATCCACTGTCGTCGTACCACCCCTGCGGGCGATGGCCGTGTCCGTGGCGGGAATGAGCAGTGGTCGAGTCGACGGCACGATGCTGAGCTGGATGCGCCCGACGCCGCCCTGGCTGACGTTATCGCGCACTCCGAGCGACATCGTCGTTGCGCCGCCCCTGCTTGCATTCTCATCGGCACGAAGGGTGAGTATGGTTCCGTTCAGCGCTGTCCTGAAGCCCTCCGGTTTCGGAGCAAGGACCTCGTAGACCAGTTCATCGATGTCCTGCGGGTACGGGTACGTCGTCAATTTGAGCAGGTCGATGTCTCGTTCCTGGCCTGGCTCGAACTCGAGAACGGCTCCGTCGAATGAGGGGGGCTGGTTATCCCTCGGGTCGACCGTGATGGGCAGCACCAGGATGGAGGTTCTGCCGTTGGGGTCGTCGGCCGAGGTGCCGTCCGTAACCTCGAACGAGATCGACGCAGGTCCAAAGTATTTGTCCGCAGAGGTGAACCGAAGGGTGTCCTGGTCAACAACGAGATTGCGCCCGTTGGAGTGGGTTGCCTGCACGGCGCTCGAATCGGTGAGCCGCACCTTTCGACCCGCCACCGCGATCACGTAATCGTTGATGTCGATCACCAGATCGGATTCGCTGTTCACCCTCAGCGCAGGGGCGCGTCGATCAATCTGGGGCAGCGCGTCGTCGAGCCCCGGGACTCGGATGAACGCGAAGCTGAACACCGTGGGGTCATCGGGGTGGGTCACCCTGAATGGGATGATTTGGCCCTTATTTGCGATCGTAACCTCAATGCGCTTATTTGAGGTGACCCGAGCGTTCGCACCGTATCCGGGGTAAACAGACAGGGCCAGCGTTCGAGAGTCCCCATCGGCGAAGAAGACGTTGGCCAGCACATCCACTGTCACCCGAGGGCGATCGAGCACATCAGACAGGGTCAGCACGCTGTCCGTCGCCACCGGATACGACAACGGCGCATCCGGATCCACTGTCACCCTGATGAAGTTCTGGCTGGTGCCACCCTTATCATTCTCGATGGTGTAAATCACGCCGTAACTTCCGGTCGCGGGCGGCGGAGTGACATCAACAATATCCGGCGCCGTGATCACGGCAGTGGTCACCTTATCGGTTGGCACGGCGGAGGTGATCGTCAAGGGACTGCCGTCGGGATCTGAATCGTTCACCAGAGCCTGAACGGAGACTGTGACGCCAGGTCGTACCGTCACCTCGTCGGCGACAGCAACGGGATTGCGAGCACCTTCGAGCCTGGGGCTGATCCCGATCCGAACGATGCCGGTCGCCCTCGCCCCCATCGAATCGATGACGGTGTAGGTGAAGCTGTCTGTGCCTGCCGAGTAGTCACCAGCCTGGTAAAGGAAAGTGTCGACCTCGGTATCGATCACCGCGCCCTTTGCTGGATTCGTCGACTGTCCCAGCAGCTGCACTGAGTCGCCGTCCGGGTCAATGCCGGTAAGCGGAATTCGCACCCGGACGGTCTCACCCGCGAGCACCCTGGCGGTGACGGTCGTCGGGACCGGTGCGTTATTGGTCGCCGCATCCACCTCACGCACCGAAATGCGCACCTGGGCGGTGGCAGCCTGCCCATCCGGCCCGGTCACCCGGTAGGCGGCGATGAAGTTACCGGTCTTGGCCGGCGCGAGGTATCGCAACACCCGGCCCGACGCGAAGAGCAGCCCCGAGTCATCCGGTAGCGCCTGGTCGAGCTTGGGCTGGAGCGTCAGGTCGAACCCATCGGGATGTTCGTCGTTGGTGAGTACGGGAATGTCGATTGCTTCACCGACTCGTACGGAGACGCTGTCATCATTCGCGATGGGCGGTTGGATGCGACTGGGCGCCGGTATCTCGATGACAGTGATGACCCCCTCGGCCTCGGCTAACCCATTGCTGATCCGGTAGTTGAACGAGACCGGACCGCTGTCGAGCGGCCTTTCCAGGCTCACTCTCACTACCCGCTGGTCAAGGATCTCGGCTCGAACGCCGGAATTGCTCGCCAGGTTCATGAGTCCCGTGACAAGCAGAACTCCTCCGGCGGGGTCGACATCGGTACCAGCGACGTCGATCCGCTCGTTGCGCAGGCTCCTCACAAATACCGTTTTGGGAACGGTGATGGGCTTCGTGTTCGCCTCGGGTGGCGACACGACATCCACTCTGACGAGTCCGGTCACGGTCAGCGCGCCATCCGTGACGACATATTCGAGGTAGTGGCTGCGTATCAGGTCACTCGTGAACCTGAAGGTGCCGGTCTCGTAACTCGGGGTGATGGTCACGTCGGGTTTGGCGGGAACGCTATTCAGTCGCAGGATGCCTGAGCCACCGCGCACATGATCGAGCGGAGAAATCGTCTTCTCCTCTCCGGCCGATGCCATCACGACGAAGGGGTCGGCGATGATGTCTACTTCTCCCGCCGGCTTGACGCTCACAGACAGTGTTCCTGCGCCTTCCGCAGAGCCGTCAGACACGAGGATCGAGACGATTGCCAAATTTGGCCCGGTACCGGCATCCGTATAGATGACAGTGCCGTTGGGCTTGTACGTCACCGCACTCGGCGGCGCAACGGTCGCACTGGTCAGGTAGAACGCGTCGCCATCCGGATCGATCCAGTCCCCGAGCACCTGGGTTGTGACACGCCCAGACGACACCACGACGGTCTTTGTCGACCGCACCTGCTGGGGCGGTGAATTCTCCGCGGCCCCGCGCACCGAGATCACCACGATGGCCGTCGCGCTTCCGCCACGTCCATCCGTAATCGTGTAGGCGAAGGAGATCTGGCCGGTGGCTCCTGCAGAGAGCGTCAGCTGGATCTGCTGTCGCTCATTGATGAGATCGATCCGGCCGACGGATTCGTCGATCGGGGCGAGGTCGCTGACCACGAGCACGTCGCCGTTGGGGTCGTAGTCATTGAGCAGGACCGGCAGCACCGTGGCGCGACCCGGACGCGCGCCGAACGCGTCATCGATAGCCACCGGCGGTGCCTGGATCTTCTCCACTTCCGGCTGGAGCTGATCGTCGTTCTGCTGCTCGTCTGGCTTGTTTTCATCCGGCGCAATGAGGTCGTTCCAGTTGTTGATCAGTTCACCATCGCGCTGCACAGCCCAGGTGCGACCGGTGCGCCTGTCGTTGAGCACCGCACGCTGACCGTTGGTGACGAAGGAGAGTTGCGCGTTCGCTCCGACCGACTCGAGAGCGGTAGTGGTGCCGGCTCCCCCGTCGCCGCGACATCGGCGCCAGTTGTCGCCATTGGTCCATGCCGCGAACTCGCAGCCGTCGTGCACCAGGGGCCGCGCCGCAATACCGGACTGGCCGTCGGCAAGGTTTACCGCGGCCGCGCCGCTGAGGGGAACGCTGATCAGCCCGCCGGAGTATCCGATGAGCACTCGGTCGCCAGCGGCGCTCGCCCACTGCACCGCGAGTGCGCCCGCGTCGCCTGCCAGAGGCGAAAGGTCAACCGTCCTGCCTTCGAGATACAACCGCCGTGACTGGGAGTCGAGGATGACCCAGCGGCCCGCAACGGAGCTGATACTGACGGCGGCGTTCGCCGCACCGACGCGCACCTGGTCAGTGGATTCGACGAGGTCAGACACCGACGCATCCACCGTGTAGACCACGGAGGTTGCGGGCGAGTAGGCGAAGAGAAGGCCATCGGGATCAACGCTCACCACGGCGCCAGCCCCCAGGCTCAGCGACGCCTCGGATTCCGCATCGAAGTTGACGAAACTTGCGGTCGATACGATCCACAACTCGCCCGTCGCTTGCGCGAACACCACCACATTATCGCCCGCGAGAAAAACCTCGGGCCGGTCGGGAGGAAGTGGCACGCTGTCGACGACGAGAGACGTTGCGGGGTCAACAACATCGATCTTGTTCTCGGAGCGGTCGAAAGAAAAGACGGTGTCGCCCCGCTGAACTACGTCAACGTCATTACCGGTGGTAACCACCACGGTGTTCAGCTCGAGAACTTCCGTATTGGCTCTGCCGATCGCTTGCTGCTGGCTGTTTGCGACCCACACCGACCCGTCCCCGAGGTCAAGCCGTTGAGCCGTGTAACCGGTCGAGACGATGGCGACAGTGGCGACGATCGCCGCGATCACCACTGCACTGATCGCGCTTACGACCAGTGACGAGTGTGATGACAGCCAGCTCCTCAGCATTGGACGCCCGTCATCCGGGGATTTCCGCGCATTTTTCACCGCTGGCCGGGCCCGACCTGCCCTCGCGGTTCACCATGACCGTGATGCACACGCGTTCGCCGGGATTGGCGTCGAAGGTGAACTCGGGGCTTCGTTGCACGCTCGACTGCCCGTCCGTGGTGGCGATCTGGTAGGAATCCGTCACGTCGATTCCCGGATCCTGCCAGCGGAATGTGACGGTGTTCTCCATCACTGTTGCCTGGATATCGGACACCACCGGAACGTCGGTCGAACTGTTGCTGACGAAAGCGACAACCAGGGCGAGGACAAGCCCCGCGATCAGCGTGGTGGCTGCGACCGCGGCCCACACCAGGTTGCGCACCCCGCCGGGCCGTTGCGCGGAGTCGGCCCCCGTGCTCTTCTGGCCGGAACGGGAATTGCGCACCACCGTCCCAATGCCGCTGTAGGAGTCGCCATCCACCACTCCACGCCGCCGCTTACGCCGCTGGGAGACCGAACCGGTGGTAATCGCAGCGCCGCGCACACGGGTTTTGTCTTCGAGGTCTGACACTGTCGCCAATGCCCACTCGTCGATGACGGCCTCGATGGGGGTCTGAGGCATGCCCAGCTCCGATTCGATGGCCTGCATCTCGTAGACAAGCTCGATCACGCTTCCCTGGCGGGCCTCGGGCTTGCGCGACATGGCTCGCGCGAGGGCCCGCTCGAGACTCGCGGGCACATCGCTGCGGCCAATCGGCTGCGGCCTGGCTCGATTGATCCTGGAGATCAGGTCGGTTGACTTATTCGACTCCCCAGGAATTTCGAACGGGGAGCGTCCCGCCAGCAGGGAATACACCGTGGCGGCGAAGGCCCAGACCTCGGAACCTATGGTGCCGGCCGTCTCATCCATCAGGACCTCCGGCGCCGACCACGGGATGGACATCCCGACCGCTTCCAGGCTCTCTGATTCCCCCAGGGTCGCAGCGATGCCGAAGTCGGAGAGCACAGGATGCCCGTAGGCGGTGGTGAGGATATTGGAGGGTTTGATATCCCGATGCAACACGCCCGCCCGGTGCGCGGTCTCCACAGCGCTGCCGATCTTCACCGCAATGCGCAGCACCTCTGCGACCGGGAGTCGTTCCGTGCGGTAGCGCTGGCTCAGCGACGATGAGCACAGTTCCATCACCAGGTAGGGTCGCCCGTCTGATGACACGCTCGCCTGGTACACGGTGAGGATCGAAGGATGAGCGCTCAGCTGGGCCATCAGGTTCGCTTCGGCCTGGAACATCTGCCTGACCTGATCGTTTACGACCTCGCTGAGCATCACCTTGACGGCGACCTGCCGCCTCGGCATGTTCTGCTCATAGAGGAATACGTCGGCGAAACCACCCGAACCGAGCACATGGATGTGTGAAAACCCGGGCAGGATCGGAGGAGCAGACGGCAATCGGCGCGCCACGATCACCTCCTGGACTCTGGTCGGATCTCCAATTGTAGGCTGGTGACTGCCCCGATAAAGCGGTATAACCCCCGAACGGGGGGCGTGTCAGGACCCCCCATTCCGAGTAGCGCCCGAACGTGCTACAAGCGCCGCGAGCGCGGCGCAGTGTCGTCGATATCCGCCGTCTCAGGCGCCTCGAGAACGTCGACCACGATGGCGGTTACGTTATCCCTGCCGCCGGACGCCAGCGCCGCGTCGATGAGCGCGCCGGCAGTCTCGCGGGGGCTCAGGCCTGCCGCCATGTGCATTCGAAGACGTTCATCGCTCACCTCCTTGGTGAGGCCGTCAGAGCAGATCAGCAGGCGAAGGCCCGAGCGCACGGGCAGCAACCAGAAATCCGGGTATGGCCTGGCGTTGAAACCAACGGCTCGAGTGATGATGTTGCTGTCGGGGTGATTCTCTGCTTCGTCGCGGCTGAGTGCCCCGGATTCGACCAGCTCCTGCACGACGGAATGATCAATTGTGACCTGCGCGAATTCGTTCGATTCGTATCGATACACCCTGCTGTCGCCGATGTTGAACACCACAAAATATGGATCGTCGTCCTGCAGCGTCAGGGCTGCGCCGGTGACGGTGGTACCTACCCCTAGTTCGCTTCCTTCGGCGATGGTGGTGATATCGGCGGTGGCCCTCTCGAGGGCCTGTTCGATGGATTGAGGAGAAGTGAAGCTGGAATCGAGCATTTCCGCGAGTCGCTCCACCACGGCGGCACTGGCGAGGTCGCCGGCCGAGTGCCCGCCCATCCCATCGGCGACCGCGAACAGTGGCGCACTGGCGACATAGCTGTCCTCGTTGACCTGGCGCCGATGCCCAACGTCGGTGGCACAAGCCCAGGCGAGCCGCAATGCCACGTCCGGTCGACCGGGGATGGGCACAGCGAATCCAGGGTTGTTCGAACCGATTTCGGTCACGGCTGCCCTTCTTTCTGGTTTAGCCGAGGCGCTGCATCGGAAGTATGTGGAGAATATTCCCGTCACCAATATCCACCAGAGTGCCCGGTGTGACCACCACCGACTCACCCTGCCTGAGTTTTCGGGGAACGCTCCCCGGTTGCGTGACCACAGAGCCGTTGGTCGAACGCAGGTCGGTGACGATGACGGACGCCCCGACCTGACGCACTTCGAGATGAGTACCGGATACCTCATTTCTCGGCGAGGAAACTCGAACCAGGCGCGGGCTCACCCCGGTCGAAATCCTGGTCACAGCAGGCTCACGGCCGACCCGGGCGGGCCGGTCGAGCATGACAGTCTCGGCTCGATTTCCCACCCTGAAGCTGTACGAGGCAGCGCGGGCAGGCGCCGACGACGCTGGAAGGAATGCGCTGATCGCGTCAGTGACGGAGCGGGGGGATGTCTTCTGCCGGGCCGGCTCGACTAGTTCTGCGGCCGACCGTATCGACATCACCGTGTCTCCCACGACGTCGCCCGAGGGATGGGCGACCCGGATTACCTCGACGCGTTCCAGCGCCGCTGCACGGGTAGGGGAGGTCCTGGTATCGTCCAACTCTTCGGTCATTGGCCTGAGCGCTCTCCCATACAGCGCATACTACGGCCTAGCCGCCGAGGTAACTCATCACGTGTTTGACCCTGGTGTAATCCTCGAAGCCGTAACTCGACAGATCCTTGCCATACCCGGAGTGCTTGAAACCCCCATGGGGCATCTCGGCAACTATCGGAATGTGGGTGTTGATCCACACGCAACCGAAGTCGAGGTGCTTGGCGAATCGCATGGCGCGAGAGTGGTCTTTCGTCCAGACGCTCGAGGCAAGGCCGTACTGCACGTCGTTGGCCCATTCCAGTGCCTCCGTCTCTGCCGTGAACTTTTGAACCGTGATGACCGGTCCGAAGATTTCATTTTGTACTGCGTCGTCTGTCTGCTTCAGGCCGGACACGATGGTCGCCGGATAGAAGTACCCGGTCGAGCCCTGCCGCGCGCCACCCAGCTCGATGGTGGCGTGCCCCGGCAGTGCGTCGATGATCGCGGACACCCGTTCGAGCTGGCCGGCATTGTTCACCGGGCCGAACAGTATCCCGTCGTCGAAGGGTGCTCCGGTCTTCGCATTCTCGCGGGCATAGGTGGCCAGCGCCGCGACAAAGTCGTCGTGGATTCCCGCCTGCACAAGCACTCTCGTTGCCGCCGTGCAGTCCTGGCCAGCGTTGAAATAGCCTGCGGTGGCGATCCCCGCTACTGCTGACTCAAGATCCGCGTCATCGAAGACAATCACGGGGGCTTTGCCACCGAGCTCCAGGTGCACTCGCTTGAGGTCACGAGCGGCCGACTGCGCTACCTCTATTCCGGCGCGCACCGAGCCGGTGATCGACACCATCTGCGGGATGCGATTGTCAATCATGAGACCGCCGGTGCTGCGGTCGCCGACGATCACGTTCATGACGCCCTTCGGCAGGAACTCGGCCGCGACCTCCGCCAGCAGAAGAGTGGATGAGGGCGTCGTATCGCTGGGTTTCAGCACCGTGGTGTTGCCTGCGGCGACCGCGGGGGCGAACTTCCACACCGCCATATTGAGCGGATAGTTCCACGGCGTGACCTGGCCGATCACGCCGATCGGCTCGCGCCTGATCGAGGACGTGTGGTTTTTTAGGTACTCGCCGCTGGCCATTCCCGACAGATGTCGAGCTTCGCCCGCGAAGAAGCGGATCTGGTCGACGGACAGCATGATTTCGTCAGTGACGAGGGTGGCCCTGGGCTTGCCGGTATCTTTCGACTCAAGATCGGCAAACTCTTCTGCTCGCGACTCCACGGCGTCTGCGATTCGAAACAGGGCAAGTTGGCGCTCCGACGGAGTCGATTCGCCCCACACCTCGAACGCCGCTTCCGCGGCCGAGAACGCCGCATCGACGTCGGGCTTTCCCGAGACGGGCGAGGTGGCATAGCTCTGCTCCGTGGCCGGGTCGATGACCTCAAAGCCCGAATCGGCACTCGCGGATACGTATTCGCCATTGATGAAGTTGTGGATCTCGTGAGTGGCCATGCAGCTAACCTATCGATGCGGAGGTGTGGCATCCAGACCAAATCGCTGCTGATTTCGTCGACTTAGAGTCGAATTTGGTTCGGAATCACTTGTCACGCCGTCAATACGCTGACAGAATCGAAGAATGAGCCCCTCGCCCCGACAGCCCGGATCCCGTCCGATCCAGCTCGACGAGGTGTCGAAGGGCATCATTGAGCAGCTCCAGGCCGACGGGCGACGCTCCTATGCGGAGATCGGCAAGGCCGTGGGGCTCAGCGAAGCCGCAGTGCGCCAGCGGGTGCAGAAGCTCACGGACTCCGGAGTGATGCAGGTCGTCGCTGTGACCGATCCGATGCAGCTGGGCTTCTACCGCCAGGCCATGATCGGTGTTCGCGTCGCGGGCGACACCACCACTGTCGCGCAAAACCTGAGCGCCCTGCCTGCCGTCGACTACGTCGTGTTGACGGCGGGCAGCTTCTACATCCTCGCCGAAGTGGTGTGTGAGAACGACGACGACCTGATTGACCTTCTCAATAAGCAGATCCGCTCCATCGAGGGTGTGCAGTCCACCGAGACTTTCGTGTACCTACGACTACAAAAACAGTTCTATAACTGGGGAACAAGGTAAAGACAATGAGCATCATCGACGCGGTCTCAACGCAGACATGGAATGAAGCAGACCTTCAGCAGAAGGCGAAGGACCACCTCTGGATGCATTTCTCCCGCATGTCAGTGCTGGAGGATGGGCACGGCGTCCCCATCATCACGAAGGGTGAGGGGCACCACATCTGGGATTCGAAGGGCAAAAGGTACATCGACGGCCTGAGTGGACTCTTCGTCGTTAATGCCGGGCACGGCCGCAAGCGCCTCGCCGAAGTCGCCGCAAAGCAGGCCGAAGAGCTCGCTTTCTTCCCCATCTGGTCGTACGCGCACCCGAACGCGATCGAACTCGCCGACCGACTCGCCAACTATGCACCGGGCGACCTCAATCGTGTCTTCTTCTCCACCGGCGGCGGTGAGGCTGTCGAGACCGCGTTCAAGCTTGCGAAGTACTACTGGAAGCTGCAGGGCCGCCCCACCAAGCACAAGGTGATTTCGCGGGCCGTGGCGTATCACGGCACCCCCTCGGGAGCATTGGCGATCACGGGCATCCCCGCCATGAAGGAAATGTTCGAGCCCCTCGTTCCCGGCGGATTCCGCGTGCCCAACACGAACTTCTACCGCGCCGAGGAGATGGGCTTCGTCGCGTCGGCCACCGCAACCGATATCGAGACCGAATTCGGCGTGTGGGCAGCGAATCGCATCGAGGAAATGATTCTGTTCGAAGGCCCCGAGACCGTCGCGGCAGTCTTCCTCGAGCCTGTGCAGAATTCGGGTGGATGCTTCCCGCCCCCGCCCGGCTACTTCCAGCGTGTTCGTGAGATTTGCGACAAGTACGACGTGCTGCTGGTCAGCGACGAGGTCATCTGCGCCTTTGGACGCATCGGCCGCATGTTCGCCTGCGATGAGTACGGCTACGTGCCCGACATGATCACCTGCGCGAAGGGCATGACGAGCGGATACTCGCCTATCGGCGCGACCATCGTGTCCGATCGCATCTACGAGCCGTTCAAGCACGGCACGACCGCGTTTTACCATGGCTACACCTTCGGCGGTCATCCCGTGTCGTCGGCCGTCGCGCTGGCCAACCTCGACATTTTCGAGGAAGAGAAGCTCAACGAGCACGTACGCGAGAATTCGCCGATTTTCCGTGCGACACTCGAGAAGCTGCTCGACCTCCCGATCGTCGGCAATATCCGTGGCGCTGGCTACTTCTTCGGCATCGAACTGGTCAAAGACAAAGTCACCAAAGAGACCTTCGACGACGACGAAGCAGAGCGTCTGCTCCGCGGCTTCCTGTCGAAGGCGCTCTACGACGCCGGCCTGTATTGCCGAGCCGACGACAGGGGTGACCCGGTCATCCAGCTTGCACCACCTCTCACAATCGGCCCTGCCGAGTTCGATGAGATCGAGAGCATTCTGCGCTCGGTGTTGACGGAGGCGTGGTCACGACTCTAAGAGCAGGTCAACGATGCCGGTGAATGACTACCGCGGCCTCAGCTTCTGGCACGACACCGTGCCCGATGACTTGGCCCCGAGACCGCCTCTGCCCGGGGATCTCGATGTGGATGTCGCCATCATCGGTGGTGGGCTGACGGGGCTCTGGACGGCCTGGTATCTGCTCGAGCGCGATCCAACACTCACCATCGCCGTGCTCGAAAAGCAGATCGTGGGCTTCGGGGCATCCGGTCGCAATGGTGGCTGGTGCAGCGCACTGTTCCCACGGTCCACGGCGTCGCTCGCTCGCACGCATGGCCGGGATGCCGCCCTGGCAATGCGGCGGGCGATGATCGCAACGGTGGACGAAGTCGGTCGGGTGGCGGCATCCATCGGCACTGATATCGATTTCGTGAAGGGCGGCACCGTCGCGTTCGCGCGCTCGAAAGTGCAGCTCGCCGCGGCCAGGGCCGAGGTGGCCGAGGCGGCCAGCTTCGGAGTGGACCAGCATCAACTGTGGGGCCCTGATCGGGTTCGGGCGGCGGGAGCACTCGGCGCGAGTTTTGATCCTGCCTGTGCTCGACTGCATCCGGCCAAACTGGTTCGGGGTCTCGCGAGGGCGCTCGAGGCGCGCGGAGTGACGATCTACGAGCAGACCGAGGTGATCGACTATGTGCCGCGCCGTATCACGACGGACCGAGGCAGCGTGCGGTGCAACGTCGTCGTTGCGGCGACCGAGGGATATGGGGCCGGTCTGCCCGCCACCGCCCGACGCGTACTTCCGCTGTACTCGCTGATGATCGCCACGGAGCCGCTTCCGGATGCCACGTGGGATGAGATCGGCATCGCGCACGGGCAGACCTTCACCGACTTTCGACACCTTCTCGTCTACGGCCAGCGCACGGCCGATAATCGGTTCGCTTTCGGCGGACGAGGGGCGAGGTATCACTGGGGCAGCGCAATCCGGCCCGAGTACGACCGCACTCCGGCCGTGTTCGACCACCTGCGTCGCACCCTCGGAGAGCTGTTCCCCGTCATAGGAGACACCGCAGTCACCCATCGGTGGGGTGGACCGCTCGGTGTCGCGCGAGACTGGCACGCTTCGGCACACTACGACCGCGCTACGTCAATCGCCTCGGCAGGCGGCTACGTGGGTGATGGCCTGAGCACGACCAATCTGGCTGGTCGCACGCTGGCGGACCTGGTGACCGGCACCGACTCCGAGCTGACCACGCTGGCCTGGGTCAACCACCGCTCCCCCTCGTGGGAGCCGGAGCCGCTGAGGTTTCTCGGTGCCAATGCCGGGCTCCTGGCCATGTCGATTGCCGATGGTGAGGAGCGGATCACGGGAAAGTCTTCCTGGGTGGCGAAAGTCATGGGATCGTTTACCGGCCACTGACTCTGCGCAGAGATGTCGACAACACTTCTCCGTTCTCAAGAACTTATATGACACGTCATCCATTTTGGGAATACTCGGGGGGCTTCTGTTCTTGACTCAGCCATGACCACTTCACCTGACGCCCACACCGACTACGTCGCTGGCACCTGGAAGCTCGATCCCACCCATTCCGAGATCTCGTTTTCGGTGAAGCACCTCAAAATCAGTAAGGTTCGTGGTTCGTTCAAGATCTTTGACGCGACAATCGTGACCGCCGAGAACCCGGCGGAATCCACGGTCGAGGCCACCATCGAGGTCGCCTCTGTCGACACCAACCAGAAAGACCGCGACGCTCACCTGCGCACCAGCGACTTCTTTCTCGCCGAAGAGTTTCCCCACATCACCTTCACGTCTACCTCGATCGAAGCCTCCGGCAACCACTTCAGCATCACCGGTGACCTCACTCTCCGTGGCGTCACGAAGACAGAGGTGCTGAAGGGCGAGTTCGGCGGCATCATCACCGACGGCTATGGACAGACGAAGGCCGGAGCCACCGCGTCGACCGTCATTAATCGCCAGCACTACGGCGTCAGCTGGAACGCCGCACTGGAAGCGGGTGGTCTCACCCTCGGCGACGATGTAACAATTAACTTCGAGCTGCAGGTTGTGCTGCAGCCCTGACCTTTTTTCGCCAACGCTCAGATAGAGTCGCTGCCGTGACATTCACCGAGCCCGCTCCCCTGCCACAGCAGCCGGGGCGGGCTCGACCGCGGATAGGTCGAGTCGTGCTGGCAACGCTCGGTATCATCCTCATTCTCATTCTTGGTGCAGCGGGTGTCTGGGTGCTCACACACCAGCAGCGCGTCGCCGACCAGTTCACGGTCTGGCAATTCGAACCCAGCACGGCACTGGCGTCGTACGCCGATCGATCCACCATGACCGACGAGGGTCGCTTCAACTTCTACGCGAGTCGCCCTTCGATCAAAGCGACCAAGGCATTCGATGAGAAGTGCGCAAGCTATGTCGAAGACGTCGGCATCCTTGGATGCTACGTGCACGGCGAACGCCGAATCTACCTGTTTGATGTGACCGACGACCGGCTCGATGGAATCGAGGAGGTCGTCGCTGCGCACGAGATGCTGCACGCGGTGTGGGATCGAATGTCTGACGCCGAGCACGACGCGGTTGCACCGCTACTGGAGGCCCAGGCGGCGGCCCGCGCAGACGATCCCACGTTCGTCAAGACGCTGGAGTACTACGCCACTGCCGAGCCCGGCGAACGACTCAACGAGTTGCACTCCATCATTGGCACCGAATTCGTCGACGTCAGCCCCGAATTGGAAAAATATTACAGCAACTACTTTTCCGACCGCGCAGTGCTCGTCGAGCTGCACACCACCTCCAACGCAATCTTCACCGAGCGCCAGGCCTCCATCGCTCAGATTGTTGCCCAGATTGGAGAGCTGAAGATCGGAGTTGATGGCGATTACGCCTCATATAACTCCGGCTACGACGCACTCAACTCGGACATCACTAACTTTAACGCCCGCGCCGATGAGGGCGGCCAGTTCACCCAGCAGCAATTCGAAGCGGAGCGCGTCTCCCTCGTATCGCGCCAGACCGAACTCGATGCGCTGTACACGTCGATCGCCGATCGGGTCACCCAGTACGACGGCCTCGTCGCGCAGCTCGATGCTCTCAACGCCGAAGTCGCCGATCTGAATAAGAGCATAAATATCCAGCGTCGAACTCAGGGTGACTCTGAGCAGTAGCGTCCCACTTCTCCTCCCCCGAATGACGCGGACGGTCACGTCACACCGATGTCCGAAATGCGCCAGATGCGCAGGGGATGCCGCGGTTACAGTCGTCACATGACCACAGCATCCCCCGTCGCAGGCGCACCCCGGGCGCCCGCCTCCCGCGTTCTAGTGCCCGACTCCCGCACGCCCGTCTTTCTGCGCCGCATCGATTCTCCTCTTGGCCGGATCGAACTCGTAAGCGATGGGGAGGCCATCGTCTCCCTTGCGATCGAGTGCGATGGCGCGCTTCCTTTCGACGACATTCCCGAGCACACCGCGCCAGTTCTCGACGTCGCCGTCACCCAGCTTCGCGAGTACTTCGCGGGCGCGCGCACCTATTTCACTGTTCCCGTGCTGCTGGCGGGTACCGCATTCCAGCAGACGATATGGCGAGAGCTCGCACGTATGCCGTTCGGTACGGTGACGTCGTATGGGGCACTGGGTGATGCGACAGGTCGCCCGACCGCCGGTCGTGCCGTCGGCGGTGCCGTTGGAGCCAACCCTGTACCGATCATCGTGCCATGCCACCGGGTGCTCGCCACCAGCGGGCGTATCACCGGCTTCAGCGCTGGCGAGGGCATCGCCACCAAGGCATGGCTTCTCGACCACGAGGGCATCGAGCATCGACTGTGAGCGACACCGACACGGTCTTTCGAAGCGTGGTCGAGGGGGCCGACGGCAAGGATCGCTGCTGGTGGGTGGGCTCGGATGCCGAATATCAGCGATATCACGACGAGGAATGGGGCAGGCCTCTGCACGGTGACCAGCCGCTCTTTGAGAAGCTAAGCCTGGAGGCATTCCAGGCGGGGCTGTCATGGATCACGATCCTCCGCCGTCGACCCGCGTTTCGAGAGGCATTCGCCGGCTTCGACCCTCGGGTGGTGGCCAGATACAGTGATGCCGACATCGAGCGCCTCATGAGTGACGAGCGGATCATCCGGAACAGAGCAAAAGTGCTTGCCACAATCGGCAATGCGCGCGTCACGCTCGACCTGACCGCAACGACGCCCGGCAGGCTCGACGAGCTGATGTGGGGCTTCGCGCCACCATCGCGAGCGGCGCGCCCGCAGTCAATATCTGACATTCCGGCGATCACACCGGAGTCGACCGCGCTCAGCGCAGAACTGCGCGCCCGTGGCTATAGGTTCGTGGGCCCGACCACGGCGTATGCGCTCATGCAGTCATCCGGAATGGTCGACGATCACCTCCAGGGCTGCTGGCGGGCGGCGAGCTGAGCAGCACACCGCGCCCTGGTTGCCTGCCAGCGTCCGGCAGAGTGGCGGTGGTTGCTCCCCAAACACGTCGTCGGCAGCCACGAACATCCGCCTATCAGGCAAGCAGGTCCAGCCCGGCCTCGGCACGCTCGAGCCTGATCCCGGCGGTTCCCGCCCACTGCAGCAGGGAATCCACAGAAGCGTGGTCGACCCCAGCCTCAACGACAGCACGGATAAACGAACCCTTGCCCGCCTTATTCGCATGGCTCAGAGCCACTCGACGACCACGTGAATCCTGGGACACCACACGAATAGGCACCACCGAGGAGGGCGCCGGGCCGAGCGCCACATAGGAGTCCGAGCGCAAATCGAGGACGAGCCCGGGTTCGAGCGCGAGCGTTGCGGTGATGGTGTCACGCCAGTGGCGGCGCAAAGACAGCCCCGGCAATCGAGAATCATGCGACAGCCTGTAGGCCGGGATCAGGTCATTCCCTCCCAGCAACCCGAACAGGGCGGAGTGAACCACCAGGTGCTCACCCGCGAACCCCCGCGAGGGAGCGGTGAGCGACCCGGCACCGAGGGCGTCGTACAGCACGCCCGTGTAACGCTCAAGCGCCGGCATCACAGGCGATCGGGACACCGCTCGGTTGCGATCAACCTCACCACGCTGGGTCGGGCCGAGAGACAGCGCCTCCATGGATCCACCGACGGAACGCGATAAGCACTTCAGCCCCGCGATGACCAACTTCCGATGGGGAGTGAGGCTGGCAAAACTCAACGCAGCGAGATCGAGCGCAGAGGCATCCACGCCACCATCGCGTTTGGTCTCGGATGGCGGAAGAAGGAGCAGCACCTACGACTCGAGGAACGCCATAGCGCGGTCGATGTTCACACCCAGCGGCTCAACCGAATCGAGAGTGATGCGCCCGAACGTGGCACTGGCACCCGTCCATTCGGAGTAGTCTTCGAGACTTTGCTCCACGGCATTCCAGGTCAGCTGCTGGTGCGGAAGCAGGCGCTCGCGGTTCTCAATGCGCTCGCGGTGAAGATCCGCGTCCGAGCAGATGACTTCGATGAATCTCAGCTGTTCGCCCTGTCGTTGAGCCAGGTTGACCCACTGCTCCCGCGCCGGATTGACGGCGTTCACGGCATCCACGATCACACTGCGCCCCGCCACGAGCGTGGTCTCGGCGTGCATCTCGGCCACCAGGTACGCCGCGAGACCGGTGGGCTGGTCTGCATCGATCCCGGCCCCAAGGATGGCCGACTCGATCGGATCAACCGAGATCACCGGAAGCCCGAGGCGCGAACCCAGGACCTGCCCGATGGTGGACTTTCCCGAACCGGGAAGCCCCGCCATCGCAATCAGCATGATGAAAATCCCCACATAGATGACAGGCTAGGCCAGCTCGGCGTTGCGCGCCACGATCGTCACGGTGTTGTTCTCCACCGACAGGAAGCCATCGTCGGCCTGGGCGGTCACGACCTGTCCATCAATCGTCGTCACCCGCACTTCACCTCGAGCGAGGATCGCCAGCACAGGCTCGTGGCCCGGCAGGATTCCGATCTCGCCCTCGGTGGTGCGCGCGATAATCTGCTTCGCCTTGCCTGACCACACCTCGTGGTCGGCCGCGACGACGCTGACCCTGAGCTCGGCCATCGTTAGCCGTTCTCCTTCTGGATCTTCGCCCACTGCTCTTCGACATCGCCGATCGAACCGACGTTGAAGAACGCCTGCTCTGCTACGTGATCGAACTCGCCCCTGACGATCGCGTCGAACGACTCGATGGTGTCCTTCAACGGCACCGTCGAACCCTCCACACCGGTGAACTTCTTCGCCATGTAGGTGTTCTGTGACAGGAACTGCTGGATGCGGCGGGCACGTGACACCGTGATGCGATCCTCTTCGGAGAGTTCGTCGACTCCGAGGATGGCGATGATCTCCTGCAGTTCCTTGTTCTTCTGCAGAATGGCCTTCACACTGGTTGCGACACGGTAGTGGTCGGCGCCCAGATAGCGAGGGTCGAGGATGCGGCTGGTCGAGGTCAGCGGATCGACGGCCGGATACAGCCCCTTCGATGCGATCTCTCGGCTGAGCTCCGTCGTGGCGTCGAGGT
Source organism: Salinibacterium sp. (assembly GCF_031364185.1). Lineage (NCBI taxonomy): Bacteria > Bacillati > Actinomycetota > Actinomycetes > Micrococcales > Microbacteriaceae > Salinibacterium > Salinibacterium sp. The sequence continues at coordinate 19,514 of NZ_JANLVV010000282.1, forward strand.
GCGCGAAGGTGGTGGCCGGCGCCGGGTCGGTGTAGTCGTCGGCGGGCACGTAGATCGCCTGTAGAGACGTGATCGATCGTCCCCGGGTCGACGTGATGCGCTCCTGGAGCACACCCATCTCGTCGGCGAGGTTCGGCTGGTATCCCACCGCGGACGGCATGCGGCCCAGGAGCGTCGAGACCTCTGAGCCCGCCTGGGTGAAACGGAAGATGTTGTCGATGAAGAGCAGCACATCCTGGTTCTGCACATCGCGGAAATACTCGGCCATGGTCAACGCCGAGAGGGCCACGCGGAGTCGCGTTCCCGGCGGCTCATCCATCTGGCCAAAGACAAGCGCGGTCTTGTCAAAGACGCCAGCCTCATCCATCTCGGCGATAAGGTCGTTGCCCTCTCGGGTGCGCTCGCCCACACCGGCGAACACCGACACGCCACCGTGATCCTGCGCGACCCGCTGGATCATTTCCTGGATGAGCACGGTCTTGCCCACGCCCGCACCACCGAAGAGACCGATCTTGCCACCGAGTACGTAGGGCGTCAGCAGGTCGATGACCTTGATGCCGGTCTCGAAGAGTTCGGTTTTGGACTCAAGCTGATCGAAGGGCGGTGGCTTGCGATGAATCGGCCAGCGTTCTGTGATCTCGAACTTCTCGCCGCCGATCGTGCCGTCAGGGTCAGCATTCAGGACTTCGCCGATGACATTGAACACCTTGCCCTTGGTGACGTCACCAACCGGAACCGTGATCGGTTCGCCGGTGTCGCGCACCTCCTGGCCACGGACGAGCCCGTCGGTCGGGTTCAGAGCGATGGCACGCACCAGGTCATCACCCAGATGCTGGGCAACCTCGAGCGTGATCTGTCTCGAGGTATCACCGATGGTAATCGTGGTCTTCAGGGCGTTGTAGATGCCCGGAATCGAGTCATGCGGAAACTCGATGTCGACGACAGGGCCGGTGACCCGGGCGATACGACCAATGCCGGCAGGCTTCTGGGCATCTGACGTGGTGTCAGGAGCGGTGATTGTCATGGCTTCTCTCTTCTCTCACAGCGTGTGTCGTTGACTACTTGGTCGAGCTCAGGGCGTCTGCGCCGCCCACGATCTCGGAAATCTGCTGGGTGATCTCAGACTGGCGAGCATTATTTGCCAGCCTGGTGAAGTCTTTGATGAGCTTGTCGGCGTTATCGCTGGCCGACTTCATGGCCTTCTGGCGTGCGGCATGCTCCGACGCCGCTGACTGCAACATCGCGTTGAAGATGCGGCTCTCGATGTATACGGGCAGCAGCGCGTCGAGCACGTCATCAACCTCGGGCTCGAACTCGTACAGCGGCAGCAACTCGGTGGGCTCGGTAGACTCCACGCCCTCGACGACTTCGAGCGGAAGCAGCCTGACGACCTCAGGCACCTGGGTGACCATGCTGACGAACCGGTTGAAGAGGATGTGGATCTCGTCGACTCCACCTTCTTCGGTGGGCTGCACAAACTTGGCGACCAGCGCCTCACCAATCTGCTGTGCGGTCTCGAACACGGGCTGATCGGTTCCGCCGACCCACTGCGCTTCTGACGCCCTCTTGCGGAAGGCGAAGTTGGCCACGGCTTTGCGACCGACCAGGTAGAAGACGACCTCCTTACCTTCGCCCCCAAGCCGTGTTCGCAGTTCACCCATCTCGCGGATGATCTGCGAACTGAAGGCACCGGCGAGCCCGCGATCGGAGGTGAAGAGAACAACCGCCGCCCGGGTGGGATTTGGGGACTCGGTGGTGAGGATGTGATCGACATTGGAGAACGTCGCCACGGCCGACACCGCTCGCGTAACGGCACGTGAATAGGGGCCGGATGCCGCTACCCGCTGTTGCGCTTTCTGAATTCGCGACGCGGAAATAAGCTCCATGGCCCGAGTGATCTTCTTGGTCGTCTGGGCAGACTTGATCTTCTGCCGGTAGACCCGAAGTTGCGCTCCCATGTGGTGTGTCCCTGATTGCTAGTGATAGAGGATGTCGAGTGAAAAGACGAGGCGGAGGTGTTAGCGCTTGCCCTTGACGATCTTTTCCTGGTTGATGTCTTCGTCCGGCGTTTCGGTGTACTGCTCTGATCCAGGGTCGGAGAGCGTCTTGCCATCACCGGTCTGGAACTCAAGCTTGAACTTATCCACGGCCTCGCTGAGCGCGTGGGCGGTGTCATCGTCTAATACATTCGTGTCTCGGAGCGTGTCGAGCACCTTGGTATTGCGGGCGAGGTAGTCGTGCAGCTCGCTTTCGAAGCGCAGGACGTCTTCAACGGGAACCTCGTCGAGCTTGCCGTTGGTGCCAGCCCAGATCGACACGACCTGCTTCTCGACGGGGAACGGCGAGTATTGCGGCTGGCGCAGCAGTTCGGTCAGTCGGGCACCGCGAGCAAGCTGGCGGCGGCTGGTGGCATCCAGGTCGGAGGCAAACATCGCGAAGGCTTCGAGCGAACGGTACTGGGCCAGCTCGAGCTTGAGCGTGCCGGACACCTTCTTGATCGACTTGACCTGCGCATCGCCACCCACGCGGGAGACCGAGATACCTACGTCGACCGCGGGACGCTGGTTGGCGTTGAACAGGTCGGACTGGAGGAAGATCTGACCGTCTGTGATCGAGATCACATTGGTCGGGATGTAGGCGGAGACGTCGTTCGCCTTGGTCTCAATGATCGGCAACCCGGTCATCGAGCCGGCACCCAGCTCATCTGAGAGCTTGGCGCAACGTTCCAGCAGGCGGGAGTGCAGGTAGAACACGTCTCCCGGGTACGCCTCGCGTCCCGGCGGACGACGCAGCAGCAGCGATACGGCGCGGTAGGCCTCGGCCTGCTTGGACAGATCGTCGAACACGATCAGCACATGCTTGCCGTCGTACATCCACTGCTGGCCGATGGCAGATCCCGTGTACGGTGCGAGGTACTTGAAGCCAGCCGGGTCTGATGCGGGCGCCGCGACGATGGTCGTGTACTCCATCGCTCCGGCGTCTTCGAGGGCGCCCTTGACGGCCGCGATCGTGGAGCCCTTTTGGCCGATGGCGACGTAGATGCAGCGAACCTGCTTTGTCGTGTCGCCCGACTCCCAGTTGGCCTTCTGGTTGATGATCGTGTCGATCGCGATGGCGGTCTTGCCCGTCTGGCGGTCACCGATGATCAGCTGGCGCTGCCCGCGGCCGATCGGGATCATGGCGTCGATCGCCTTGATTCCGGTCTGCATGGGCTCGTGGACGCTCTTGCGCTGCATGACCCCGGGGGCCTGCAACTCGAGTGCACGACGGGTGTCGGAGACGATCTCGCCGAGGCCATCGATCGGGGCGCCCAGCGGGTCGACGACACGACCGAGGAAGGCATCGCCCACGGGCACGGACAGCACCTCGCCGGTGCGGCTCACCTCCATGCCCTCCACAATGCCGATGAACTCGCCGAGCACGATCACGCCGATCTCGTCTTCGTCGAGGTTCTGGGCGAGGCCCAGGGTACCGTCGGCAAACGTGATGAGCTCGTTGGCCATGACGCCGGGGAGACCCTCCACGTGCGCGATTCCGTCCGCCGCGTCGATGACGTGGCCGATCTCGGTCTTGGAGGCTTTACCGGGCTCGTACGCCTTGACGAAATCTTTAAGTGCGTCACGGATCTCGTCCGGGCTGATCGTGAGTTCTGCCATTGTGTCTTCCTGTTCAGTGGAAAAGTCTGGTGCCTGTGCCTTCTCCGGCACGAAACTGATGAAACTTGGTGTTACGCCCCCTGTTGGCCAGGAGGCTGGTGGACTAGGAGGCGATCGTAAGTCTGAGTGCGTTGATCCGAGTGGAGATGCTGCCGTCGATGACGTCATCTCCGACCTGCACGCGAATTCCGCCGACGATCGACGGGTCTACGACGAGGTTGACTTCGAGTTGCCGCCCGTAGCTCTTCGAGAGCCCGGTGCGCAGTCGGTCGAGTTGCGCGGTGCTGATAGGTGATGCGGAGGTGACGGTAGCCACGGCCAGACCGGCCTCGTCAGCGACGATGGATGCCGCGGTGCGAACGAGACCTCCGATGCGGCGGCCCCGCGGCTGCTGCACCAGGTGATTGACGATAGCGAGCGTCTGCTCGCTCGCCTTGCCCTTCAGCAGCGCCGTGACCAACGCGGACTTCGCCGCATTCGAGCCCAGCTTGCTACCGACTGCGAGCTCAAGCTCGGGGTCAGAGGAGACGGCAGCACCAAAGGAGAACACTTCGTCTTCAATAGAGAGACCGCTCGGCGCCGAGCGGGCCACGGCTCGGATGCCGATCTCTTCGATTCCGGCAAGAAGCTGGTCATGGTGTGACCAGCGCAGTGCAACCATCCCCGCAAGGAGCGTTCTGGCAGGCGAACCGAGGGACACGAACAGACGGTCAATCAGTGCTGCCTTATCCGTTGCGGCCACCGACGCATCGGCAAGCATCGATCGCAGCTGGGCTGACTCGCCGATGACACGTCCAGCCTCGAAGAGTTGCTGGCCTGCCGCGAGAGCGTCGTCGGCGGCTAACGCACCGAGCGCTTTGCGCGACGCCACAAGCGCTTCCCTGGTTGCCGATCCCATCTACTTGCCCGTCCTGGCCTTGTCGCCGGCCGCAGCCTTATCGTCGCTTTCGAGCTCAGCAAGGAATTGGTCGACAAGGGCTGACGCCCTCTTATCGTCGCTGAGGCTCTGCCCGATGACGCCGGATGCCAGATCGATCGCCAGGCTTCCGACCTCGGCGCGAAGGGAGACGAGAGCGCCCTGGCGCTCGGCCTCGATGGTGGCCTGGGCGTTGGTCGTGATGCGAGCCGCCTCGAGAGCCGCCTGCTCCTTGAGCTCGTTGAGAATCTTCGTGCCGTCGGCACGAGCCTGGTCGCGAATCTTCGCGGCCTCGGCGCGGCCTTCCGCCAGCTGGTCTTTGTATTGCGCCAGCGCGGCAGCGGCCTCGGCCTGGGCGATCTCGGCTTTCTTGATGCCACCCTCGATGGCCTCTGAGCGGGCATCCAGCGTCGTCTTCACTGCGGGAAGGAACTTTTTCCAGAAGACGATCAGGATGACCGCGAAACAGACAGCCGACCAGATGATGTCGTACGGGGCGGGGATCAGCGGGTTGGGAGCTTCCTCCGCCGCTACAGCCAGGATTGCGCTAAGCATTCCTGCCTCCTCTGTGACTGTTGATTATTACGGGAATGGGATGAAGGCGACGGCGATTGCGACGAACGCGAGGGCCTCGGTGAACGCGATACCGAGGAACATGAGGCCGGTCAGGCGCCCCTGCAGCTCGGGCTGGCGGGCGACGGACTCGACAGTCTTTCCGACGACAATTCCCACGCCGATGGCGGGGCCGATGGTCGCGATTCCGAAGGCGATCGGAGCGAGGCTGCCAGTGATCTCGGCGACGTTCGTGATGGGGTCCACGGGTATTTCCTTCCAGGGTGGCGAACTGGCGAGTGCCAGGTTCGTTTAGTGATCTTCAGCCAGCGCGAGCTGGATGTAGGCGGCGGTGAGAAAAGCGAAGACGTATGCCTGAAGCAGGGCCACGAGAATCTCGAAGATGGTGAAGATGAAGCCGAACGCCAAGGTTCCCGCGCCAAACAGGGCATACAGGCCCCCGGCGCTAAAGAAGAAGAACTGGGTCGCCGAGAAGCAGAGGACCAACAGCATGTGCCCGGCGATCATATTCATCAGGAGTCGAAGGGCGAGCGTGACCGGTCGCAGGATGAAGGTCGACAGGAATTCGATCGGCGTCACAATCACGTACAGGGCCGCGGGCACGCCGGCCGGGAACAGTGCGGTCTTGAAGAAGCCACCGCCCGATTTCTTCACGCCGGCATAGATGAAGGTGACATAGGCGACCAGCGCAAGCACCAAGGGCAGCCCGATGACGGCCGTTCCGGTCAGGTTGATCCCCGGGATGATGCCGGTGATATTCATGCCCAGAACGGTGATGAAGATCGCCGTGATAATCGGAAGAAAGCGAGCGCCGTCTTTCTTGCCCAGGTTGCCCTCGACGATGTTGGATTGCACAAAACCAAGAATGAACTCGAGGATTGACTGACCGCGGCCCGGGATCATCTTCATTCGCCTGGTGCCCAGCCAGAAGACCAGGAGAATCACGGCAACGACAAAGAAGCGGATCAGGATGACGCGGTTGATCTCGAAGAGTGTGCCCTCGAAAAAGATGACGGGCGGGAAGAAATCGTCGAGCGTGGGACCGCTAAAACCCCCATCGTCCGGACCGGCGGTGGTGACGAAGGGAAGAAGGGTGAGAGCGTGGTGCAACAGCGCTGGCTCCAGAATCGGGGCGTGCTAGCACGCGGCGATGAAAGGTGGGGGGCGATCTCTGAAACCCTATCAAGAGATTGCCACTGGCTCGAACCGCTACAGCTTCGTAGCTTCATCCTGATCGACCCCGGACAGGGACACCTCGCCCACATAGGGCACCCGTGCACCCAGGAACGCCACCACATCGACCACGAGGCTGCCGATGACTGCCGCCAGGATCGAGAAGAACATCACCAGCGGCTCGATGAACGGCTGGTCGCGCAATATCACCAGGATCGCGATGAACACGACGAACTTCAGCAACCACACTCCGAGCACGATGCCGAAGAACAGCGTGCTCGACGGTTCATTGTGGGTCACCTTCGCCGCGAGGACAATGCTGAACGCAGTGAAGCCCATGAAGAGCGCCGTCAGGCCGGCCCCCACGAGTGCGCTCACCAGCCCGGGGACGTCGGCCACGAGGTATCCGATAACCGAACCCACCACGGCGATGATCGCCGTCAGGATCGCCCCATAGACGATCGCCCTGGCCAGGATTGTCGCTGTCTTCATGGAGTGGGCTCTCTTGTGTCGGGGGTCGTGCTCGACGATTCGAGCAGGGCTTCGTCTGCCGCCGCATCCAGGCCGTCATAGCGGGCATCTGCGATCTGGGCGTTATCGTCGATTCCGCTCGACTGGGCGATGGCCTCGAGGGCCTTGCGCCTGCTCAGCGGCGATAACGTCACCACAGTGCAGATGACCAGGCCAATCACGATGAACAGAGTCGCGGCGTACCAGGGCACGAATCGGTAGGCGAGGCACCCGACCGAGACGACCGCGGTCCAGGCGTAGAAAATCAGTACGGCATGCAGATGCGAGTGGCCCATATCGAGCAGCCTGTGGTGCAGGTGCTTGCGGTCGGCCGAGAACGGCGACTTGCCGGCGCGCAGCCTGCGTATCACCGCCAGACCGAAATCGAGCAAGGGAATGACGAGCACCGCGAACGGCAGCAGGATGGGAATGAACGCGGGAACGAAAGAGGCCGTGAACTGGTCGGGCTGATTCAGGGTTTCGGGGTCGACCTGACCGGTCACCGACAGGGCGGACACCGCCATCAGAAGCCCGACAAGCAGGGCACCCGCGTCACCCATGAACAGTTTTGCCGGGTGAAAATTCAGCGGCAGGAATCCGATGCAGGCCCCGATCAGCACGGCTGAAACCAGCGAGGCGAGATTGAAGTAGTCAGTTTGCGCATCCGACTGGAGCACATAGGTGTACACGAAGAACACACCGTTTGCGATGAGCGCGACCCCGGCTACCAGCCCGTCGAGTCCATCGATGAAGTTGATGGCGTTCATGACGAGCACAATCGCGAAGACGGTCAGACCGAGGAATACGTATGCCGACAGAATCGTCTGCCCGCCAATGGGAAGAGTGACGATTTGAACGCCCTGCCAGGCAAGCAGCCCGGCAGCGACGAACTGGCCGGCGAGCTTCGTCACCCAGTCGAGGTCCCACAGGTCATCGGCTACACCCAACAACACGATGATCAGCGCGGCGCCAAAAATGCTCAGAACCTTGCCGGGCTCCATGAACACGATGCTGAAATTGTCCAGTCGGGACGCGACGGCGAACGCCGCGACCATCCCCAGAAACATCGCGACGCCGCCGAGTCTCGGGGTCGGCCGCGTGTGCACATCCCGTTCGCGGATCTTCGGGTACAGCCGGTACTTCGTGCTCAGCTTCCAGATGACAATGGCGAGCGCGAAGGTCACGATCGCCGAGACTCCCGTCACCAGGATGTAGAAGACTATTCGCACCGATCTGCCCCTACGACCTCGCGGATCTCATCGGCGGAGATGGCACCCTCGCGCACGATGCGCAATTTGCCCTCCGGCAGTGAGAGGGCCGTGGCATCCACAATCGTCGATGACACCGTGCCGCCGTCGCCATCATCGAGGTAAATACTCACCGAATCGCCCAGCATCACTTCGGCAGCCGCCGCGGTGAGGGCCGCCGGTTGTCCCGTGAGGTTCGCGCTGGAGACCGCGAGCGGACCGGTCTCCGAGAGCAGTTCGAGCACGATACGGTTCGACGGCATACGCAGCGCGACCGTGCCGCGGGTCTCCCCCAGATCCCACTGCAGCGAGCTTTGCGCCGGGAGGATAATCGTCAGCGCCCCGGGCCAGAACTTCGCCACGAGGGCGCGCACCTCATCCGGAACAGTCTCGGCCAGGGCATCGAGCGTCGGGATGCCCGGAATAAGCACGGGCGACGGAGACTGCCGCGTGCGGCCCTTCGCATCGATCAGTTTCTGCACGGCCGCCGGATTGAACGCATCGGCCGCAAGACCATAGACCGTATCGGTCGGCACCACCACGAGGTCGCCTCGACCAATTGCGACCCTCGCGAGGCGCATACCGGTGAGAAGTTCGGCTTCAACCGAGCAGTCGTAGATGGAGGCCATGTCGCGTCTATGGTACCCGTCGAACCGGTACCGGCCGAAGCCCGGGCCCGGTGGACCTGCCCCCGCGACCGCCGTGAAAGACTGGGAGACCCGTGGACCTCTACTTCTTCGACCTCGACCGCACGCTCTATGCGTACAACTTTCGCTGCCGGCTGCCCGAACTCGCCCGTCTCAGCGGCGCGAGCCAGTACCAGATCGCTTCGAGTTGGTGGGCGGGCCAGTATGAAATTCGAGCCGAGGCCGGGGAATGGCCGACCGCCGACGCCTACCTGGATGAGTTCGCCCGCATCACGGGCGGTCGCAGGCTGAGCCTTAAGGAATGGGCATCGGCCAGGGCACCCTCCATGAGCCGAATCGACGCGAGTGTCGAAGCCCTCCGCCGAGCCGCCGAGCTTGGCACGGTGTGCCTGCTGTCGAACAACCCCGCCCCGCTCGGCGAGGCGCTGCCTCTGCTGGCACCGGATGTCGTCGAGATCGTGGGCGACAACATCCTGGTCAGCTACATGCTCGGGATTCGAAAACCCGAACCCGAGCTGTTCGCCCGGGCTCTCGACCGGTTCGGTGCTTCGGCGAGCTCGACGTTCTTCGCCGACGACAGCGCCGAGAATATCGCGGGGGCACGCTCGGTCGGAATCACGGGCTATCACCTCGAGTACATTAATGGCGTGCCACAGACCGACACTCTCCTGCCCGCCGTTGAGGCGTTCGCTGGGCGCGACCAATGAGCCTGCTGTTCATCTTCGATATGGATGACGTGCTGTACGACTACGACTGGCGAGCTCGAATGGCCGGGATGACCGAACTCACGGGTCTCACACTCGACGAGCTGCGCGAGCGGTGGTGGCACGATGATGGCGAGTGGGC
>NZ_JANLVV010000310.1:0-1214 GCF_031364185.1 Salinibacterium sp.
TTTTACACGGATGACCTCGACCCCCTGCCCCTGCTGCTGGCGTTGGTGCCACTCGGTCTCTTCGCACTCGCCGTGAACCGCGGCATCCGCAGCATCTGGATTCTGCTGCCTCTGGGCATCATCACGTGGGCGCTGGTTCACGCATCCGGAATTCACGCCACGGTCGCCGGGGTAGTGCTCGGTTTCGTTGTGCCCGTTGTCGCGAGCAGGAGAGCCAGGGTCGAAGTCGGAAAGGATGTTGACGGCCAGCCGGTTTTCGACGGCCTTGCGGCTCATTTCGCCGACCGATGGGGGTCGATCTCCACCGGATTCGCGGTGCCGATATTCGCATTTTTCGCGGCCGGAGTCGCAATCGGCGGTGTGGATGGCCTCATCTCATCCGTGCAGAACACCATCGCGCTCGGCATCATCGGTGGCCTCGTGCTGGGTAAGGCGCTGGGAATCACGGCAACCACGTTCCTGATCACTCGCCTACCGGGGCTGGGGCTTGACCCGTCGCTGAAGTGGATCGACATCATCGGAATGTCATTTGTCGCCGGCGTCGGATTCACCGTCTCGCTGCTCGTCGGGGAACTGTCTTTCGGTGCCGGAAGCCAGACAGATGATGTCGTCAAGGTGGGCGTGCTGCTGGGCTCGCTCATCGCCGCACTCATCGGCGGAGCCGTGCTCGGGCTGCGGAACCGCCACTACGCCCGACGGTAGGCGCGGGCGCTCGCGCGGCCTCGTGTAGCGATCACCGCTAACACCTCAGCATGTCTGTAGATCAATCCAACTACTGTGCTGAGCTACCAGAACGATTCACGGAAGCGCCGAGCAGAAGCGCCGCAACTGTCGAGGACTTCCCCTCTCGGTCTCAGCGCTAGCCCCGGAAGAATGCCACGAACCACAGCCGAGAAAGAACCCGACGGCGTCACCCGCATCAACGAGGCCGACACCGCGGCGATGCGACCGGAGAACCTCGAAAGGCAGCACTAGCTGGCGAATTCGAGCACGTTTCGATCTAGCGCGCGTCGAGATACGGCAGATTTTGGGTAGTGAGCTGGCGCACCGACCATTTGCCGGGTCTCGCGGAGCACCGTGGCGCCGGGAGGTAGTTGACGGGCGGAGGCGCAGGCGGCGATAGCCTCGTTGGAGTTCGGTCGCTGAAGGAGCAACCCATGCCGCTCACTATTGTCATCGCCCCAGACTCGTTCAAGGGATCGCTGTCGGCTTCC
>NZ_JANLVV010000314.1:0-13505 GCF_031364185.1 Salinibacterium sp.
GATCGCGCCAATAGGTGCGGTCATTTCCGACCAAATGAAGGACAATCCCGCTCCGGGTCCCTGGTTTCCGGGGCTCACCACACACTCGAGCGAAATTCTCCTTCATTTGGCTGCAGCCTATTGGCGCGATCTCTAATGCGGGTCGGCAGCACGTGGATTCTGACACGGCGGCGCAGGCCGAACAGGTCAGATCGATTGCGACTGACCGTTGTGTTCGAACCCCGGGCCACATCGGCGGCGACCGAATGCGCGAGCTCAAGGATGCGCTGAGGTTGCACCTTTCACTATGACGATGCTGGCATTCATCGAGATGCAGAACAGTGATTCAGGCCGTTCGGTAGAGAAATTCCGCCACGAGATAGCCCCAGACCACAGTGAGAGTGCAGTCGTGGCCGTTTCCGCCCTGCGAATGGGGCCGCAACTGCGCTCTCATTCTCAGGCGGAAGGCAGATCCGGTGGAATTCCCGCCGGCGTTTCGGGCGGAGCATCCACAGCGATGTCGTGTGACTGCGTGAGTGCCGCGGGAGCGCGGCGCGACATCCGGATGTTGGGCAGCGGAACGCGCAGTTCATGACGTTCGCCGGGCAGGCGAGAAGCTCGAGCAGGCCTAGGAGCCCGAGCAGCCCGAGCAGCCCTAGGAGCCCGAGCAGGCCGGGGAGGCTTCGGAAGCTTCATAACCGGCTCGAGCCATTCGGGGAATGTCGCCGGCGGAGGGCCGAACGCCTCTCGCGAGCCGCGCACGACCTGGCGGCCGAGCATGTGGTTTCCGCCGCCGCCGATCACGGCACCGATTCCGAAGGGGATGAGGCGACCGACCACATTGGTGCCCTGCGCGACCGCAAACTTCTTCATAAACGTCACCTTAATGCGGTCGGCGATGGGCCCCATCACGGCGCGCGGCATGCTTTTCGTGAGCGTCTCGCCCCAAAAAACCGACTTTCCGGCGCCCTTACCAGACATCTGGCCAGCGAGCTGCTTCACCAGGTCGCTGCCGGCCGTGCCCAGCACCATGGTCATGACCAGGGCGCGGGCCCGGTCAGGGTCATCCACCACAATGCCGTGAATCTCGGTGACAGACTGCGCAAAAAGCGCGCTCGCCTCCAGAAAGCCTGCGGTTTCCACTCCGGATAGTGCCAGCGACGCTGCTGTTCCGACGGCGGGAATTGCGGCGCTCGCACCTACGAGCGCCCCACCAGTGGTGACGGCGGCAAGATAGCGACGCTCCAGAATATGGATGATCGCCTCGGGGCTGTCGTGCGGGCGCCCCCTGCGGATGCTGCGAATGTGCGCCAGAACGGCTGGTCGCTGCACGGTGAGAACGCGATCAATGCCCCTCACAACGAAGGGACTGGAGACCGCCATCTCGCTGCTGTTCGACATGCTCCCACCGTACCGTCGGGGCACGGCAGAAACTGGGGGTTCACATTCCGTAGTCTTCGTTGTAGCGCGCCAGCACCTCGTCGATCGGGCCGTCGAGCACAAGCGCGCCCTTGTCGAGGTAGAGACCACGAGTGCAGAAACGACGAAGGTCTCGCTCGTTGTGCGACACGAAGAACAGGGTGCGCCCGCCCTTTAGAAGCTCCTCAATGCGGCGGTAGCACTTTTCGCGGAACGCCTTATCCCCGACCGCCAACACCTCATCCACCATCATGATCGGTTCCTCAAGCCGGGAGATGACCGAGAAGGCGATGCGAACCTTCATGCCGCTGGAGAGGTGTTTGTACGGGGTATCGAGAAAGTCGCCAATCTCGGCAAAGGCAATGATCTCGTCGAAGCGCTCGGTGATCTCGGCCTTGGACATGCCGTGCAGCCCCGCCGTCAGGTAGACGTTGTCGCGCACGGTCAGGTCGTCGACGAAACCGCCGGTGATTTCGATAAGTGGCGCGACTCCGCCGTGAACTTCGACGCCGCCCTCGTCGGGCAGGATCACCTCGGCAACAAGCTTCAACAGAGTCGACTTGCCCTGGCCGTTGCGCCCGACAACACCGATCGCTTCTCCCGGTTGCACCTCGAAGTCGACGTGGCGGAGCGCCCAGAATTCATCCGCCCTGGCGCGGCGACTTCGGCCCGCGAACAGGTCTTTGAAGTTGCGACGGGAGCGGCGATTGCGGCGAAACCGGATGCCCGCATCCCTCACCCTGATCACAGCATCGCGAAGGTCGGCCATCAGATCTCTTTCAGCGCGGCACGCTCGGTGCGGTGGAAGACGAGGATTCCGACCACGAGGATGATCGCACTCATGATGGCGGCGATGGCCACGGCGTACCAGTCGAGTTGGTCAGGAAAGAACGCCGATCGATAGAGGGAAAAGATTCCGGCGAGCGGGTTGAAAGATCCCCAGAACTCAAGACCGGCACGCTTAAGGTCGGGAAGCCCGTAGATAATCGGGCTGGCATAGAACAGGAATCGCAACACGAGCTTCGTGGCGCGCTCGAAATCGCGGAAGAACACCACGAGCGGCGCGACGATAAGGCCGACCCCCATGGTCAGGATGGACTGGAGCAGTATTGCCGGTACGACCAGCAACGCCTCCCAATGGAGGGTTGCACCCGTGGCGATGGCGAAGAAGATGACCACGGGGATGCTGGCGAGGAACTCGATACCTTTCGACATGACGAGCCGCGCCACCCAGATGGTGCGGGGGATCTTTGTTGAACGAATCAACTTCGCCTCACGCAGGTACGCGCGAGTGCAATCGGAGACGGCACCGTTGAACCACATCCAGGGCAAGAGGGCACAGAGTAGGAAGACAATATAGGGCTGCGCGCCGACGGCCCGATCGAAGATCTGGGTGAAAACGAACCAATAGATGCCCGCCATGACCAGTGGGTCGAGGATCGACCAAAAATATCCGAGCGCCGAAGTGGAGTAGCGCACGCGCAGGTCGCGAACGGTCAGCAGCCACAGGGCTTGGCGATAGCGGGCTGACGGCGAACGTTGCCGACGTGGAGCCCCTGCGGTTGACACGCGCTCCATCGTATGGTCTCCGACGCGACTTGCCGCGATTGCGGGGCGAGCGAGGGTGAATTCCCGTGGATCGAGCCTGCCGAGACCTCACCCACGCGTCGACAGCGGATGAGGTTTCGGCACGCTCGACCCGCGAAGGCCCGAGGGGGCCCGTTAGACGTAGAGGTTGGCTCGCTCCAGGTCCTCGGCGAAGTCGATCTCGACAGCATATAAATCTGAGATGTCGACCGGCTCGACCAGCAGTCGGTCCTGTTCAATGGCGAGCTCGATGCCGCGCTCGAAGTAGTCCTGGTCGCCGACGCGCCTGAGCTGGCGCAGAAGGACAGCTTTATCATCACGCGAGATGTAGTTGATGCCTACGGCTTCACCCAGGCCACCCTTGACCGACTTCGACAGCTCGTGGATGTAGCCCTCCGCGTCAGTCGTGTACTTAACCTCTTCGTCAGACACCTTCGCGGTGTTGACAGAGACGAACGACTGGTCGCGGGCGACGAGTCGAGCGGCGCGTTCCAGGGCGGTGGGATCAAAGACGACGTCACCGTTCATCCACAACACACCGCCCGGCGTGGAGGCCTGGAGGGCGCGCATCAGGCTCTTGGACGTGTTGGTCTGGTCGTACTGCTCGTTGTAGACAAACGACGCATCAGGGAACGCTTCGATGATGTGCTCGAGCTTGTAGCCCACGACGACGGTGACCCGTGCCTGAGTTCCGAAGGCGTGATGGATGTTGTCGAACTGTTGGCGCATGATGGTGCGGCCGTCGGCCAGCTCGGTCAGGGGCTTGGGGAGGGATCGACCGAGTCGACTGCCCATTCCGGCCGCCAGGATGACGATCTGCGTAGTCACGATGAACTCCTAGGTTGTCTCTGCGCCTCCCGGAAGCTCTTCGCTTGCCAGGCAAGCTGCGTCAGGGAGATAGCGCCTCGGGAACATTCAGTTCTTGTACGTGGTTCAGGTTGCCCACTGTTAACCGAGGATTTTCTATCAAGACACGCCGTTGTGCTCCCTCAACCGTAGTGGTGACACCTGAAAGTGCCACGTGAAAGTAAGGGGATGTTGCGTATTCGTGATGCGCGCCGTCGGAGAGCCGGGGCTTGGTAGGTTTAAAAGGTGGAAAACGCCCGAGAACCCGATGACGGCGAAAACCCGCACTATGCCGCCCCTGATACGGAAGCCAGTAGCACCGAAGCGACGGTGGAGGCTTCCCCAGCGCGCAAGCCAGCAGCGCGCACGTCGGCAGCGGCGCGGAAGCCTCCCGTAGCGCGCAAGCCGGTGCCGACCCGCGCGAAAGTCGTGGGAAAGCCCGAAGCCAGCGGGCCGGCGGCCACACCAGCGGCGGCCAAACCTGCCCCGGCGAAACCCGCTCGGGCAAAACCTGCCGCTGCAAAAACTACTGCTGCAAAAACTACTGCTGCGAAATCTGCTGCTGCGCAACCTGCGGCACCGAAGTCCGCCACCTCTCGCGGGTCTGCAGTCACAACGACGACCCCTCGGGTTGCTGCTCCTCGGAAGACCGCCCCCAAGGCGGGCTCAAAGGAAGCTCCGAAAAACACTTCGACGATCGACGACGCAACGATCACGACGTCGACGTCCGAGGGTCGTGAGCCGGTGACACCTGCGGTCAACGACGCCACCGTCTCGACCCCAAAGGCGAAACCTGCCGACGTCACTAGCGTGAACCCCAGCTCGGCCGCCGAAAGCGAACCGGCCGTACTCCAGGCGTCTAAACCAGAATCGGCGCGTCCAGCGTCCGCACCGGCGGGGCCCGCCGCTTCAGCCGTGTCGTCTGCCTCGGCGTGGGCGAAACGTGTGGCGTCGGCGTCGAATGCTCGCGTCAGCGAACTGCGAGAATCACTCGCGGCTGCCCGGGCCGCCCGGCTCGCTGATGTGGAGAACCACACGGTGACGCAGGCGCCCGAGCCGGCAGCGACTCTCGAACCCGTGGCATCCACTGCATGGGACGAAGCGCTGGCCGAACTCGCGAAGACTGGGCAAGACCCGGACATCGAGTCGGCGACGGTCACACCAGCGATCGTCGGAACGATGGCCGAGGCATCCCCCACCCGCATCGCCCAGGACGTCGTGCTCTCGGTCGCCGGGCTCACCAAGCGATTCGACGACACACTCGCCGTCTCCGGCCTCGACCTCGAGGTCAGGGCCGGTGATTTCTACGGCATAGTCGGGCCCAACGGTGCGGGAAAAACGACAACGCTGTCCATGATCACGGGGCTGCTTCGACCCGATTCGGGTACCGTGGTCGTGCACGGTTCCAACGTGTGGAGCGACCCGGTCATCGCCAAGCGCAACATGGGCGTGCTGCCTGACCGGCTGCGTCTGTTCGACCGGCTCACGGGTGCGCAACTTCTTTACTACGCGGGGATCCTGCGTGGACTGGATGGCGCAACTGTGCGCAAGCGCAGCGCAGACCTCGCCCGGGCGTTCGGGTTGGAGGAGGCGATGGGCCGACTCGTGAGCGACTACTCGGCGGGCATGACCAAGAAGGTGGCGCTCGCTGCGGCGATGATCCACTCGCCTCGATTGCTTGTGCTTGACGAACCGTTCGAGTCGGTAGACCCCGTCTCGGCGGCCACCGTCACCGACATCCTGAAGAAATACGCGGCTGCTGGTGGCACCGTGGTGCTCTCAAGCCACAGCATGGATCTTGTGCAACGCATCTGCGACCACGTTGCGGTGGTCGTCAACGGCGAGATTCTTGCCGACGGCACTATGGACGAAGTTCGAGACGGAAAGACCCTCGAAGACAGGTTTATTCAACTCGCAGGCGGCCTCCAGACGGCGGAGGGCCTGCAGTGGTTGCACAATTTCTCCACCTGAAACTCACCCTGTTCGCCAATACGTTCCGGCGGAGCCCCGTGCAACTCTTCGGGATGATCCTCGCGGCCGTGTGGGGTCTCGGTGCTGCCGGCGTTCTGACGGCCGGATTGTTCGCGCTGAGGCTGTCCACGCCAGATGTCGCCCGGGTCGTCGTCGTCGTATGCGGCACGCTGATTGTGCTCGGCTTTCTCCTGCTTCCTCTCGCGTTCGGCGTCGACGACACGATCGACCCTCGACGGTTCGCCCTCTTCGGCATACCGACCGATCGGCTCGCTCTCGGCCTCGCCGTCGCCGCTGGACTCAGCGTGCCGACACTGGTCATCGTGGTGTTGTCCCTCGCGCAGGTGGTGACCTGGGGCCGCGGCCCGTTGCCGGTGCTGGTGGCCATCATCAGCGCCGTCCTCATCGTGCCGACCTGCGTGCTCGCGGCGAGGGTGTCTACGGCGGTCGCCTCGACGTTCCTGTCGTCACGCCGCGCGCGGGACGCATCCGGAATCGTCTTCGTACTCATGCTGGCCATTGCCGCGCCGGCGGTCGCCCTGCTGGCCACGGTGGACTGGGAAAGTCAGGGCCTGCCCATCATGCGCCGAATTGCGGCCATTGCCGACTGGACGCCGCTGGGTTCGGCCTGGAGCGCCCCCGGCGATATCGTGCTGGGGTTCGGCGGTCAGGCCGTCCTGAAGCTGCTGATCTCGGCCACATTCCTCGTCGTGCTGTGGTTTTCCTGGCGCGGCCTCGTCGCCATGATGCTCACACGGTCGGATCGCGAGGCACGCAGCCACCGGTACACCAGCCTCGGCTGGTTCGGCAGGGTCCCCGCGACACCCGCAGGGGCTATCGCCGCTCGGAGCCTCAGCTACTGGGGGCGGGATGCCCGCTACCGAGTCTCCCTCGCCGTCATCCCGGTGGTGCCGATCGTGATGGTCGCCGCGTTGCTGGTGGGTGGCGTTCCCGCCGAATTCATCGTGTGGGTACCTGTGCCCGTCATGTGCCTGTTTCTCGGCTGGACAGTGCACAACGATATCGCGCACGACAGTTCGGCCTTCTGGTTGCACGTGTCATCCACCACTCGAGGGGTGGATGACCGTGGGGGTCGAATCGTGCCGGCCCTGTTGCTCGGTGTTCCGCTCGTGGTCATCGGCAGCCTGGTGACCGTGCTCGTTTCGGGTGACTCCGCAACGCTGCCCGGACTCATCGGATTGAGCGCCTGCCTGCTGTTGGTCGGTCTCGGAATCTCGAGTGTCATCTCTGCGGCCTTCCCGTACCCGGCGGTACACCCCGGCGACAGCCCCTTCGCGCAGCCTCAGGCGGTGGGGGCGGCAGGCTCCGTCATCCAGTCGCTGTCGTTCGTGACGACCATTGTGATCGCCGCACCCGTGGTGTGGCTGATGGTGCTGTCGTTGCTGAACCCCGGCGAACAGTGGCAGCTCGCGGCCCTCGGCGCGGGCATCCTGATCGGGATTATCGTGCTGGTGGTTGGCCTCGTCTGGGGTGGCCACATCGTCTCGAAGCGGGGCCCGGAACTGCTGGCGTTCACCCTGCGCAACTAGCCCCGCGCAACTAGAGTTGGTGCATGGCTGATTCGAATCTCATGGCTGATCCTGACCAGGGCGCGGGCGGCGGAACTGCCACTCTCGACCGCGAGCTCGAGGAGTTGATCCAGCAGGAGCAGGTGGAGGAGGGCGACCACGAGCGCTTCTCCCACTACGCCCCGAAGAACAAGATCATGGAATCTGCGCTGTCGGGAAAGCCCGTGTTGGCGCTGTGCGGCAAGCTGTGGGTGCCCGGCCGCGATCCGCAGAAGTTTCCGGTCTGCCCGACGTGCAAAGAGATTTACGAGAAGCTGAAGTAGCCCCACTACGTGTATACGGTGGGGATCGCTGGCTCACCGCGACCGAGCCGGAACGCCTCATCCGGAAGCTCGGCCACCGCGCTGGCATGGTGCTCGCGGGCGAGGGCGGTTCCCTCGATGCCGGTGTAGCGCTGATCGGTGGCGCCCGCGGCGACCAGGGTGGTGTGCAGGCTGCGTTCGGTCGGGCTGGCCGCGGGTGGGGCATCCACGGAGATGGTCTCGCGGTAGGCGACTCCCGCATGATCGAGCGACCTGAACGGAAACTTGCGCCCGCCGACCGTCGCTTTCGCCGCAGATTTCTTAGCCACGCTGACCCACTCGCCCGCCGAGTCGCGGTGGGCGACGAGCTTGAAGACCATTCCGGATGCCGGCTGCCCTGAGCCGGTCACCACCGAGGTTCCGACGCCGAACGAGTCGACCGGGGCCGCCCGAAGAGCGGCGATCGTGTATTCATCGAGGTCATTGGTGACGGTGATCCTGGTGTTGCCCGCGCCGAGCGAATCGAGCTGGGCGCGCACAGCGGCAACCTGCACAGGGAGGTCGCCGGAGTCGATGCGCACGGCACCCAGGGCGGTGCCCGCCACTTTCACCGCGAGCGCGACGCCCGCCGCGATGTCGTAGGTGTCAACCAGAAGCGTGGTTGACGACCCCAGCGCGTCCACCTGCGCCTGGAACGCCTCCTCTTCGCTGTCATGCAGCAGGGTGAAGGAATGCGCGGCGGTTCCCCTGGTCGGGATTCCCCAGCTCCGGCCGGCCTCCAGGTTGCTGGTGGCACCGAAGCCGACGATGAACGCCGCCCGTGCCGCGGCAATAGCCGAACTTTCGCCCGTGCGCCGTGACCCCATTTCGACGAGAGGGCGACCGGATGCTGCCGACACCATCCGGGCGGCCGCGGAGGCCACGGCGGAGTCGTAATTGAGCACACTGAGGGTGAGCGTCTCGAGCAGCACCGCCTCGGCGAAGCTTCCCTCCACGACGAAAATCGGCGAACCGGGGAAGAAGATCTCACCCTCTCGGTAGCCCGAGATCGATCCGCGAAATTTATAGTCCGCGAGCCAGTCGATGGTCTCCGAGCGCACCACGGCGTTCTCGCGCAGCCAGGCGAGCTCGGTATCACCGAAACGGAAGTTTTCGATGAGCGTGAGCAGGCGTCCGGTGCCCGCCACGACCCCGTAACGACGCGAATCGGGCAGCCGCCGAGCCAGCACCTCGAACACACACTCCCGGTCGTGCGTGCCACTGCCGATCGCGGCATCCACCATCGTCAGTTCATAGCGGTCGGTCTGCAGTGCTGTGCTCATCCATTGAGCTTATTGTTGGATCATGGAGCGAACCCGCCTGATCTTCGCCGGCCAACTCGGCGACGCATTCGACGAGGGCGGTGCCGTGCTGCTGATCGAGGCGCGCTCGGTCTTTGGGCGGCGCCGGATGCATCGGGCCAAAGCCCACGTGATGCTCTCCGCTATTCGCCACCGGGCCGCGGAGTTGGGGCCGCGGGTGGAGTTCCACCAGGTTCAGACTTACGCCGAGGTTGTCGACGGTCGCACCGACCTGGAGGTGATCGATCCGACATCGTACGAGGCCCGCCGGTTCGTGCGATCCCGGCAGATCCACGTGCTTCCCTCCCGCGGCTTCATCACCACGGAGGAGGAGTTCGCGACCTGGGCGGGAGGCCGCAAGGGCCGGCTGCTGTTGGAGGACTTCTATCGGAACGTCCGGTTGCGAACGGGCATGCTGATGGAAGGAAATTCACCGGCGGGTGGGCAGTGGAACTACGATCACGACAACCGACAGTCGCCGCCGAAAGGGGCCGTGACCCTCGGGCTTCCCGAGCCGTGGTGGCCCGTGGAAGACGACATTGATGCCTCCGTTCGAGAGGACATCGATCGCTGGCAGGCCGAGGGGCTTATCGACCTGGTCGGAGCCGATGAGCCGCGGCGGTTTGCCGTCACCGGGGCGGAGGCCATCGCCGCGCTCGAGGATTTCGTGGCCAGCAGGCTGAACGACTTCGGGCCGTTCGAGGATGCCACGCTCACCGGTGACTGGACCATGGCGCACTCGCTGCTCAGCGTGCCGATGAATCTCGGGGTGCTCGACCCCCGCCACGTCGTCGACACCGTGGCGGGGGAGTACGCCGCCGGCCGCGCTCCGCTGCCGAGTGTGGAGGGGTTCGTGCGGCAGGTGATGGGCTGGCGCGACTACACGTGGCATCTGTACTGGCACCTGGGGGAAAACTACCGCTATTCGAACAACCATCTCGAGGCCAGGAACGATCTGCCCCGCGAGTTTCTCGAACTCGACGCGAGTACCATCGAGGCGAACTGCCTGCACCATGCCATCGACGGCGTCAGGCAGCACGGGTGGGCGCACCACATCCAGAGGCTCATGATCATCGGCAACTGGGCACTGCAGCGCGGGTACGACCCGCAGCAGCTCGATCGCTGGTTCACCGACATGTTCGTCGACGGCACGCCCTGGGTGATGCCCGCCAACGTGATCGGCATGTCGCAGCACGCCGACGGAGGCATCGTCGCAACCAAGCCCTATACCTCGGGCGGTGCATACATCAACAAGATGAGCGACCACTGCGGTGGCTGCCGGTTTGACCCCAAGGTGCGGCTGGGCGAGAACGCGTGCCCCTTCACCGGGGGCTACTGGGCGTTCCTCGATCGCGTCGAGCTGCAGCTGAAGGGCAACCACAGGATGGCCCAGCCCCTGGCGGGGCTCCGAAGGCTGAACGACCGCGAGCAGGTGGTGCACCAGGAGTCGCTGCGCGACGGCCTGTAAGTTCGACGGCCTGTAGGTTTGATGGGTGAACAACGCGCCGATCGGAATTTTCGACAGCGGTGTCGGCGGTCTCACCGTGGCCCGGGCGATCATCGACCAGTTGCCGCGCGAATCGATTCTCTATGTGGGCGACACGATCCACTCACCCTACGGCCCCAAGCCCATCGCCGAAGTGCGACGCTACGCGCTCGAGGTGATGGATGACCTCGTCGCCGAGGGTGTGAAAGTGCTCGTCATCGCCTGCAACACCGCCTCCGCCGCGATGCTTCGGGATGCCCGTGAGCGGTTTACCGATGGCTATGGGATTGCGGTGGTGGAGGTGATCCAGCCCGCGGTGCGCGCGGCCGTGCGCGCGACGCGCAACGGGCGTGTCGGCGTGATCGGGACGGTCGGAACGGTCAAGTCGCAGGCATACGAGGATGCTTTTGCCGCGGCATCCGGACTCGAATTATTCACGCAGGCCTGCCCGCGCTTCGTCGAATTCGTGGAGGCCGGTGTCACGACCGGGGCAGAGTTGTTTGCGGTTGCCGAGCAGTACCTCGCACCGCTTAAGGCCGCCGAGATCGACACGCTGGTGCTCGGTTGCACCCACTACCCCCTGATGTCTGCCGCAATCCAGTACGTGATGGGCGATGCGGTGTCGTTGGTCTCCAGCGCCGAAGAGACCGCCTATGACGTTTATCGAACCTTGATTGCGCATAATCTCGAGCGGCAGTCGATGGATGCGCCCAGCTACGCCTTCGAGGCGACCGGGCCAGACAAGGCCGCGTTCCTTTCCCTCGCCTCGAGATTTCTCGGCCCGGAAGTGGCCAGGGTCAACACGTTCGACACCGGAACCATACACATACCAAGAACGGAATATTCATGACCAGGATTGACGGCCGCGAAGCGAACGAACTGCGCACCGTGACGATCGAGCGCGGGTGGAGTGACCAGGCCGAAGGCTCCGCGCTGATTTCGTTTGGCCGCACAAAGGTACTGTGCACCGCTTCGTTCACGAATGGTGTGCCGCGCTGGCTCAAGGGCAATGGCAAAGGCTGGGTGACCGCGGAATATTCGATGCTGCCGCGCAGCACCAACGACCGCATGGATCGTGAATCGGTCAAGGGAAAGATTGGCGGGCGCACGCACGAGATCTCGAGGCTTATCGGTCGCTCGTTGCGCGCCGTCGTTGATATGAAGGCTCTCGGCGAGAACACCATCGTCATCGACTGCGACGTGTTGCAGGCCGACGGCGGAACCCGCACTGCGGCGATCACGGGCGCCTACGTGGCACTCGCCGACGCGATCGAATGGGGCCGATCGAAAGGGTTCATCGGTAAGAACGCGAAGGCCATCGTCGACTCGGTCGCGGCCGTCAGCGTGGGCATCGTCGACGGCGAGCCGCTGCTCGACCTGGCCTACACCGAAGACGTGCGCGCCGAGACCGACATGAACGTGGTGGTGACCGGCCGCGGTCTGTTCGTCGAGGTGCAGGGCACCGCCGAGGGCGCCCCGTTCGATCGTCGCGAGCTTGACGCGCTGCTCGACCTGGCCCTCGGCGGAGCCGTAGACCTCACTGCTCGCCAGGTCTCAACCCTCGCGCTCGACCCGGCCCACGTGGCGCCACTCGTGCAGCGATGAGTGGCACTTCGGCGGGTATCGCTGGCGCCTCGCGGGCAGTGAAGCTCGTGCTGGCCACCCACAACGCGCACAAGGTCGACGAGTTGCGGCGAATCCTTGGGAGTGCGCTCGACGGCATCGAGCTGGTCCGCTACGAGGGGCCTGAGCCCGTCGAAGACGGCGATACCTTCGAGGCGAACGCGCTGCTCAAGGCCCGCGCGGCCTCGGCTTTCACCGGGCTTGCGGCGATCGCCGATGACTCCGGGATCTCGGTCGACGCGCTCGACGGGGCTCCAGGCATCCATTCGGCCAGGTATGCCGGGGGTCGGGATGACGCGGCCAACGTCGAGCTGCTGCTGCGCAACCTCGGGGCCGAGGCCAACCGCGCCGCGCACTTCAGCTGCGCGGCCGCCCTCGTGGTGCCACCGCCCGTCGGATCCGTCGGGCCCGACGGCCCGGCCGACGTCGCGCAGTCGAGCGAGTTCGTCGAGCTCGGCCTCTGGCACGGCTCGGTGCTGCTCGAGCCCGTCGGCAGTGGCGGCTTCGGCTACGATCCGATCTTTATGCCCACCGGGGGCTCGGCCAGCGCCGCCGAAATGAGTGCGGATGAGAAGAACGCGGCCAGCCACCGGGCGCTTGCCTTCGCAGCGCTGATGCCGACGGTCCGCGCGCAACTACTGGGGGAGTAGGCGCACAACTCCTCGGAAGCTAAGATTTCGGCATGCCGAAAACTGCAACGCCCGCCATCGCGCCTCCCGGCAGAGCCCGCGCCACCCTGCTCGCGCTCGGCCCAGCGTTCGTCGCGGCCATCGCCTACGTCGACCCCGGCAACGTCGCGGCGAACCTCACCGCCGGCGCCCGCTACGGGTATCTGCTGCTCTGGGTGCTCGTGCTCGCCAACGCCATCGCCGTGCTCGTGCAGTACCAATCGGCCAAGCTCGGCATCGTGACCGGCCAGAGCCTGCCCGAGATCCTGGGCGAGCGGCTGAAGACCGGTCCGCGGCGCGTCTATTGGGTACAGGCTGAATTGGTCGCCGCTGCCACCGACATCGCCGAGGTGCTGGGCGGCGCGATCGCACTGTACCTGCTGTTCGGAGTGCCACTGCTGCTCGGTGGCCTGATCGTCGGAGTCGCCTCCATGGGCCTGCTACTGCTGCAATCGCACCGCAGCCAGCGGTCGTTCGAGGCGGTGATCATCACCCTGCTCGTGGTAATCGTGTTCGGCTTCGTGACGGGGCTTTTTTTCAGCGGGATGAACCCAGCCGAGGCTCTCGGCGGGGTAGTCCCGCGGTTCCAGGGTACCGATTCCGTGCTGCTGGCTACGTCGATGCTGGGGGCCACAGTTATGCCGCACGTGATCTACCTGCATTCGGCCCTGGCGCGTGATCGGTACGGGGTGACGAAGGATCCGGCGCGCATTCGCAGCCTGTTGAAAGCGACCCGTTGGGATGTCGGCGGCGCG
>NZ_JANLVV010000165.1:0-1495 GCF_031364185.1 Salinibacterium sp.
CGTCGGAGATCGAGCTGCCGTCGGCCTGCGGTAGTGAGTATGGCGCGACGACCCCGCTGCCAGGGTTGGCGGCTCCCGAGTCGACGAGGGATGCCGCCGTCAGCGCCTTCATCGTGGAGCCAGGCTCGTATGGGGTGCTGAATGCCCGCGAGCCCGCTGCCTGGTCGACCGGACCCGAGTGCACCGTATTCGGATCAACCGTAGGCCAGTCGCTCACCGCCATCAGATGGCCGTCGGCGATCCGGATGACGACGGCGGTCGTCCAGGTTGCTCCAAGCTGGATCGCGGTCTGTTCCATGCGCTGCTGGACATAGAACTGCAGGTCGCGATCAATGGTCAGGCGCAGTGCGCCGCCGTCCTTGCTCGGCTTCGACACCACCTCGCTGCCGGGCAGTGCGGTGCCGTCCTCTCCCTTCTCAAAAGATGTCGAGCCGTTCGCGCTGGCAAGGCACTGGTCCTCACTCAGCTCAAGACCGGCCTGCGGGCCGTCGGTGCCAATGTAACCGACGAGATTTCCCGCGATCTGGCCGTTCGGGTAGCTTCGCGCGGATTTGCGTTCTGGATAAATCCACGAGATCTCAAGTGCATCAATCTGCTCGAATACATCGAGAGTGACATTTTTAATGAGATACATAAAGTCTGACTTTGGGTTGGCCGTCATTGCGGCATACAGCGCCGCCGGATCCTGCTTGGTAATCGCAGCAATGGCTGCAAGGTCAGCCGGAACCGACACCGCGGCGTCCGTCGGCAGCAGGGCAACCCTCGGTGACGCAGTGATGTCGTAGCGCAATACGCTGTCGGCAAGCACCGCGCCATGGGCATCCACAATGTCACCTCTGACTCCGTAGGTGGTAACTTCCCTACCCCGTTTGTCGAGAGATGCCGCGTTGAACTCGTCGGCGCGCACCACCTGTATATCAACCAGTCTCACGACAAACACGGCCACGATCGCAAAGACGATCAGCACCGCAAGCGAGATCCGCGCTCGGCCGCTGCGTGTTCTCATGCGATGAACATCCCCAAGATCTGTTGTGTGGTGTTACCGAGTCACTGGCGCCGGAAGCGCAGTGGAGGGCGTCGGTGCAGGGTCAGTCTGCGGCGCAGAAGGCGATGCAACGACAGGAGCGGCGGCGTTTCCGCTTGTTGCGGTCGGGTCAACCAGCGGCATCCCGGCGAGCAGCGAGTTGGTGATCAGATTGCAGTTTCCGCCACACCCCATCGGGTCGGCCGTTCCCGGCGAGCCGTACACGGCTCCGGAATGGATGTTCAGGGTGAGCGGTGTGGGATTCGGCACCATCCCGAAGTGCGCCGCGTTCATTGCGAGGTTCTGACTTGAGCTCAGAATATTGAGGCTCTCACTCCGGGCATCCTGGGTGCGCAGAAGTTCCTTCTGCTGCTGCTGCAGGGCCTCGATCTGGAAGGCACCATCCGAGACGACAATGCTGAGCATCAATTGGGCGGCGAAGATCAGGAACAGGCTCAGGATGGTGACCAC
>NZ_JANLVV010000387.1:0-3137 GCF_031364185.1 Salinibacterium sp.
GCAGGCGCAGGCCGATGCGCTGCAAGTCGCCGCCAAGGACGACGTGAGCATCCAGAGCAAGACCGCCCACATCGACTGGGCCGCCGCGAAGAAGATCGTGCTGGCCACCAAGGGCGGTGCCAGCATCACGATCGAAGGCGGGAACATCACGGTGCAGTGCCCGGGGACGATCACGGTCAGGGCTAGCACGAAGAGCTTCGTGGGGCCGGAGGGGGCGAGCTTCGCGCTTCCGACATTGCCACAACAGGTGTGTGTGGAGTGCCTTTTGAGTGCCGCCAGAAGCGCTGCACCATTTGCAAAGCAGGCGTGAGATCGGTATGACGCTCTGGGCAACATTACGAGTACCGCCGGTGGTTCCATTGACGGAAGGCGACAACCAATTTGCCTTGATCGACGCGGCGCAAGTCGAGCGACTCACCGACAAGCTGCCGCGCGATGGACTGGTGCTGGCAGTCGAGTCCCTCTTCGGCCGACCGATTGCGCCCGCTAAAGCCAGCGCCACACCGCATCTGGTTGCGGTTGCAGGCTTGTCTGCTTGGGGAGGGGTGGTCAGAGCTTTGAGTGACGCGACCGAGTCCCACGGCGCGTTGGGTTGGCTCGTGTCGCCTCTGTCTGCTCTCGAACTGGCACAGCGGCTACGCGCCAGACTCGACGCCCGCCTCCCCGACCGCTTCGATTGCGTCAACCGCTACTTCGATGGGCGTGTCACCCCGCATCTGCACGAGTGCCTAGAGGCAGACCAAAGGCGAGTGTTCTTCTCGGTCTGCAGCCAATGGTGGGTCGTTGACCACACGCACCAGTGGCGCAGCCTGTCGTGCAGCTTTGCTTCGGACGACGCGTTCGTCCCGCCGCTGGCGCTGGACGAGCGTCAGCAGGCACACTTGATCGATGCCTGCTATCCCTACGCGGTGATCGAACACTTCATGCAGACCGATCAGGAACTGCTGGAGACGGTGCCTGCCACGCAGCGGTATGCGTTCTTTCGATCGGCGCTTCAGGCGGCAGAGCAATTCGGAATCGACGGTGGCCCGAGTGGGATTCTCTTTTGTACGTTGGCCTTGACCCGAGGCCCGGGTTTTCATCAGCAACCGCGGTGGCGTGCTGCGCTTGACCAAGTCAAAGCGGGAACGCTGACCTTGCGACAAGCCATCAAGGCAGAGCACCATGACTGACATCATGAAACGAAACCTTCTCAAGGCTGCGGGCCTGGGCGTGCTCAGCGGATGCGCAACGGCAGCGCCTGCCGGGCGCTCGGTGAGCATCGTCAAGTTCAACTACACGGATCGATACATTGGAGACGTCTCCGTCAATGGCGTATGGGCAGCCGGGGTTGACGCTTTTGGTGGCGGCGGTGATCGCATTCAAGGCCTGATGGCACCGTCAAACACGACGAGCGAAGCGACTTTGAAGATTGGCTGGGCCGTTGGATCCATCTACTCGGTCGCCGATGACGAATACACCCGAATGCCGATCCAGGCAAAGACGGCCAGTGTCGAGGTCGCGCGACCGTACCCCGCGAACCCGACGTATCTCGTGCTTCACTTCTATCCCGATGGTCACATCGAGGCCGAGTTGGAGGCCGACCGCCCGAAGCGCCGCATCCCGCCACCACCCGGCTATCACCGTTGATCGAAAACCATGGCCAACATCGACCCCACCTACGTCAAGAACCAGACCGACCCCAAGCCGGGCCTGACTGATCCCGTCCAAGGAGGCGAGGCTGCGGAAACGGCGCGTCGCGCGCCGGGCCAGCGCGTTCTCACCGCCAAGGAACGCGAGCAACGTCAGATGGCGTTGTGTGCCACGGTGCCGGAGAAGGAAGAAGCGATGTGCCAGTGCACGAAGGTGCTGCACTTCAGCGTGTTCTTCGATGGCACAGGCAACAACCGCGATCAAGAGATGGCGAAGCCACTCGAACGCAGAGCCTTGTCCAACATCGCAAAGCTCAGTGATGCACACAAAGACAACGGTGACACGATCAGAGCGATCTACATCCCCGGTGCCGGTACGCCGTATCCAGTGGTCGGCGACAGCGGCGGCATGCTCGGCTCCTCGATCGGCAAAGGCGCCGATACCCGCATCAAAAAAGCCCTCGAACTGCTCGACGAAGAGCTGGCAAAGGTCCCCACCCAGCAAAGAATCCTGCTGATCAACGTGACCGTTTTCGGCTTCTCGCGCGGCGCCGCCCAGGCACGGGCCTTCGTTCGCGATCTGGCTGCGAAATGCGTGCTCAAAGACGATGGTTACGTCTACAAAGGCGAGCCCGTTCGCGTCGCTTTCGCGGGGCTGTTCGACACCGTCTGTTCGGCCTACGACAACTTGGCCGGCGCGACCATCACGGCCAACGGCGGTCACAACGGCTGGGCCCACGACATGAAGCTGCCCGCGATGGTGGAGCAATCGGTGCACATGAATGCGGCACACGAATTGCGCCGCCGTTTCCCGCTCGACTCCACCCGGATCGATGCCGCGTACCCCGAGAACACCGTCGAGATCTGGTATCCCGGCGTTCACTCCGACGTGGGCGGCGGCTACTCGCCGCAGTACCAGGGCCGTCAAAACACTATCTCCCGCTTCTCGCTGAGCCAGATGTTCGATCTGGCGTTTACCGGCGGCGTGCTGTTCAGCCCGATCGCGAAACTGGCGCCTGAGGTTCAAGACGAATTCAACAAGGATGACCCCGCCCTGCGCACCGCCTTCAATGCCTACGTCGATGCCGTGCCGATGAAGAGCGGTCCGATGGAAGAAGTTCAGGCGGCGCACATGCAACTCTTCCATCGCTGGCTCAGGAAGCGCGTGAACGCGAAGACGGACCTTCCGTCATCCCAGCGGCTCAAGGCCGCCCGAGAAGCCGCCAAAGCGGCACAGCAGGCCGCAATGAGCGAGCGCACGGCGCTCCAGAAGAGCAATGGTTCTTACAACGAGTTTGGCCCGGTGTTCTCGCTGGAAGATCAGCAAACGTACGATGCCATCCTCAAGCGTGAGCAACAAAGCCGAGCAGACGCCGCCGAGGCGGGTGGAGCGTTGTCCGACCTCGATCAGGAAAATGCCAAGTACCTCTGGGATGTTCAAGACATCGTCTGGCGTGCCAAGAACGGCGGCAAGCTGACCCTTCGCGAACGAACCATCAAGGCGGC
>NZ_JANLVV010000009.1:0-15950 GCF_031364185.1 Salinibacterium sp.
GATCGCGAGACGGACACGGGCTTCAACAGGCTCAACATGGCTCATCCCCCAACAATCCGCGGAAAGTGTCACCACCAAAACGCGCCAAACCGTCACCGATGTCCTGAGGCAGAACTGTCACCGATGTCCTGAGACATAACAACCCGGAATTCCGGGGATGTCGGCGAGCTCGCGCCTCCGATTGCAGGAGTTGTGAACACAAAGGGTGAGAGACCCGGGCACGACCGGTCGCCTCAACGACGAATGGCCGCCCCGAAGGGCGGCCATTCGAGCAGTGTTCTATTTTTCGACCGACTCCGGGGTCCGGGCGGCGCGAGTCGTGTCGACCCGGATCTTGATGAGACTGGCGATCACGGCGACAGCCATCGCCCCCAGGATGACCGCCAGCGATGCCCATGTGGAGATCTCGGGCGCCCACTCCACGTGCTTGCCGCCGTTGATGAAGGGCAGCTCGTTCTCATGCAGGGCATGGAAGAACAGCTTCACGCCGATAAACCCGAGGATGAAAGCGATTCCGAAGTGCAGGTACTCAAGCTTGTCGATGAGATCGCCGAGCAGGAAGTAGAGCTGGCGAAGACCCATCAGCGCGAAAATGTTAGCCGTGAAGACGATGAACGGATCGGTGGTGATTCCGAAGATGGCGGGAATCGAGTCGATCGCGAACACCAGGTCGGTGATTCCGAGAGCCACGAACACGACCAGGATGGGAGTGAATACCTTTTTGCCATCGACGGTGGTGCGCATTTTCGCACCGTCGTAGGTGTCGGAGATCGCCACGCGCTTGCGGAGGAATCGGATGATCCCGTTCTCCTGCTCTTCCATGTCGTCATGTTTTTGGAGCGCCTGCTGGATCGCCGTGTAGAGCAGAAACAGCCCGAAAATATAGAAGATGAAGCTGAAGTTCTCGATCAGGGCAGCGCCCGCGAGGATGAACAGCCCCCGCAGCACCAGCGCGATCAGAATGCCCACCATCAGCACTTCCTGCTGATACTTCCGGGGTACCGCGAACCTGGTCATGATGATCACGAACACGAACAGGTTGTCGATGGAGAGGCTGTACTCGGTCACCCACCCCGCAATGAACTCGGCGGCATGATCGACCGAACCCTGCCACAGCATGAGCAGCGCGAACACGAGCGCGAGCCCGACATACACACTCACCCAGATCGCCGACTCTTTTGTCGAGGGCACGTGGGGTCGGCGGTAGGCGAGAATCAGGTCGAAGGCGAGGATTCCCAGCAGCACCACGTATGAGGTGATCTCGAACCAGGCGGGCAAAGCGGTTTCCATGGAAATCCATTCAGGGAGGAGGGGTCAGATAATCGCCGAAAGTCTCTCCCGCAGCCAGCGCCATGATTGTGTCATGGGGTGGATGCCGCTGGCCCGGGCACGCAACTCTGCACGCCGTACTGACGGACTCAGCGAGGTGGGATACTCCCCTTCGCGTTGCCAATTCTAGCGGGTGTGCTCGCTCACTCGGACAGCATCCCCGGTGATCCGATGGCCCGATCCACAGTGACGAGAATCGCCACCCTCAGCGGGTTGACGCGCGGCTGACGGTACCGTACCGCATAGCGCCGCACAGCATCGGCCACGATGTCGGCGTCTTCCTGGACGCGCGCGGTTCCGCTGAGGGTAAGCCACCGGGCGCGATCCACCTGGCTCAGGGTCGCGATGCCACCCCGCGCCGCGTTCAGCACCTTCTGCGTTCCGCCGCTGGTGATCACGCGCGCGATGCCGGATTCGTACGTGAATCCCACAGGCACCGAGTGGATGGTGCCGTCGGAGGCCAGCGTCGACAGCGTGGCCAGGTGGTAATCGGTGACGAACTGGAGGCCAGCTGGGCTGAGGTATCGGTCGGGGGCGGCCGTGGCATCCGGCGCATCGAGACTCATACTGAGACTCTAGTGATCGATGCATAATGACGAAGGTCCGGACGCCAATCAGTGATTGGCATCCGGACCGATGGTGACCCCAACGGGATTCGAACCCGTGTTACCGCCGTGAGAGGGCAGCGTACTAGGCCGCTATACGATGGGGCCGCGGCAGACAACTCCTGAGTATGCCACACCACCGGTGGCTGGCCCAAAACGCGCTCATCTGAGCAGCTTTAGGTCGGAGCGAAGATCCGCAGGGCACGGGGCGCGATCGTCACCTCTACCGGGGCCGGGCCAATGCGTTCTCCGTCCGAGTAGACGACCGCGATATCCGACTCGATCCTGATGCTCTTTACCCGGTGGATGGCGACGCGCGAATCACTCAGGTGGGTGCCCTTGAACACCCGCGGGAAGATCCTCAGAAACTCGAGTCGCGACAGGGGCTGCACCACCAGCACGTCAAGCAGGCCGTCGTCGACCTTTGCGTTCGGGGTCACCTTCATGCCGCCGCCGAGTGAAACATTATTACCGACGGTCACGAGCATCGCGCGGGTCTCGAGAGGTTGCCCATCCAGCACCAGTCGGTATGAGGTGGGTTTTAGCCTCAACAGTTCAAGGCCGAGCGCAATCGTGTAGCGGCTCGCACCCTTCGGGCGTCGCATACGGTTCGCGCGCTCGTTGACCACAGAGTCGAAGCCTGCCGAGACCATGCCGGCGAACCAGCGGGTGGATGCGCCCCCGGTCTCATCGTCGATGTAGTCCACGCGACCCGCGTCGATCGTGCGCGGCGGCCCCTGCAGCAGTTCGCTCAGCATCCCGATCGCGGCCTCCGTGTTGTCGTACGGAATGCCGAGGCCGCGCGCCATGTCGTTGCCCGTGCCGGATGGGACTACGCCCAGCGGCACCCTCGTATTCACGACGAGATTCGTGCCGAGGTTGACCATCCCGTCACCGCCGACGACGATGAACGCATCCGGTTTCGTGGCCACGGCCTTCCGCCCGGAGGCCGCGAGTTGCTCGAAGTCGGGCTCCTGCAGGCTGGTCACGTCGTGGCCGATCGCGCGCAGGGTCTGCACCACGGCGGGGCCCACATGGCTGCCCTTGCCGAAGGATGCCGTCGGGTTGATCGCCACTACGAGGCGGAGCGGCTTCATCGTCACGCGCTAAGTATGGCGCAGCAGCGCGCTGGCAGCTCGCCCGCCGTAATAGTGTCGAAGGATGAAGATCACCAAGTTCGAGCACGCCTGCATGGTCATCCAGAAAGGCACATCGTCGCTCATCATCGACCCCGGCGCCTTCACCACTCCACTGACCGATATCACGGGCGTGGTCGCGATCGTCATCACCCACGAGCATGCCGACCATTGGACTCCCGAGCAGCTCAAGCGCATTCTGGAGCGAAACCCCGACGCCCGGATTCTTGGACCCGGTGGCGTGGTCGCGGCCGCCACCGACTTCGCGGTCGAACGGGTCACGCACGGTGACGAACTCGAGGTTGGCGACTTTAGGCTGAGCTTCTTCGGCGAGAAGCACGCCGTGATCCACGAATCCATCCCGGTGGTCGACAACGTGGCCGTGCTCGTCGACGAAAGCTTTTACTACGCCGGCGATTCGTACACGGTGCCGTCGGTGCCGGTACAGACGCTGGCGGTGCCCATCGGCGCACCGTGGCTGAAGATCGGCGAGGCCATGGACTACGTGCTGGCCGTGGCGCCCCGGCGCTCGTTCCCGGTGCACGAGGCGGTGCTGTCGCAGATCGGCAAGACGATGGCCGGCGAGCGCATCGAGACGGTCACCAGGCTGGGCGGCGGCGAGTTTGTCACTCTCGCGGCGGGCCAGTCGATCGACGTCTGAGCGCGTTCGAGCGCCCTGGCCGCGCGCCTTTCGGAAATTCAGGAAATCGCGCGTGGGGCTCATCGACCGGCCGCTCATTCGCTGCGCCGGCATCCCTGCGTCAGAGCCTCTTCCTGAATTTCCGAAAGACCCCTTCCTGAATTTCCGAAAGAACACTTCCTGAATTTCCGAAAGACCGGGCGCGGAACGGCGGCCGCGCGGTGCGCTGGGTCGGCGAGGCTAGTCTCGCGGGGCTGCGGCGTCGAGCGGAAGGCGCATGAACGCGAGGTCGAGCCACCGGCCGAACTTGGTTCCTACCTCGGGCACGATCATCGGCTCCTCGAAACTCAGCGCACTGTGCAGCGCGATAGATCCGCTGTTGCCGGCCTCGATCGCCGCAATCATGACGTGGATGCCGCGTTCCCGGGCCACACGGATCAGTTCGATCATCAACTCGCGCGCGACCCCCCGGCGCTGGAAGCCCTCGCCCACGTACACGGAGTTCTCCACTGTGAACCGATAACCCGTCTTCTCCCGCCAGGGACCGTAGCTCGCATAGCCGGCCAGCACGCCATCGATCTCGGCAATGAGTACCGGATGCCCGGCCTCACCTCGCGCGGCCAGCCACCGCTCCCGGTCGGCCCGGTCGGCCTCCACCTCCGTCCAGATGGCGGTCGTCTCCCGGATGGCGTGGTTGTGGATCACCAGGATCGCGTCGAGGTCGGAGTCGGTCGCCGGGCGGATCTGCATGTTTCCTATGATGGCCCATCTGGGGCTCGTCACACCCGCGATCCCAGTGCTGCGGTCGCGGGCAGCGGTGCCACGAGCACGGCGGCAGCCGAGACGACGGTGGCCGCGGCGATGGCAAGCGCGGCCACCAGGATCGGTCCAGCAGGGCTGACGATCGACTGGCCCGCCAGCGCCTGCCAGGTCAGCACCGCCACGGTGGCGGCGTAGGCCACCACGGCGACGCGCACCAGCCGAAGGCGCACCGTGGGGATCGTGAGCCGTGGCATCCTGCGCGAGAGGAGCTCGAGCACGATCAGCAGGATGGGGAGTGCCTGGAGGGCGTGCATCCCGACGAAATGCGGGATGCGCAGGTCGCCGGCGATGGTGCTCCAGCCGAGCAGGAACAGGCCGGGCCCGCCGTCAGGCACTCCCACGGCGTGGGCTCCGGCGATGCCCTGGAAGTTGTCCAGTTGCTCGGCCGTCGGGCCCGTCATGAGGAAGGCGAGACCCATGCCCACGATCGAGAGGATGACGCCCGCCCTGATGGCGAGCGTGCGGGCCGGGTCGCCGAGTGGAGTGCGGAACAGTCCGATCGCGACGAGGAGGGTCATCAACCACACCACCACGATCGAGGCGGCCATCACCGACCAGAGCGTGGTGTTGAACGGCGTCGAAACGTTGAAGTGGCTGGTGCCGCCCGCGGCCGCCGCGCCCACGATGATGACCATCTCGATCGCGAGGGCGATGCCGCTGATCGTGCCGGCGGCTATTGCGACCCTGCGCATGCGGTGAACCTGGCCAATCAGCCACGACAGGGTGAGCGCATAGATTCCCACGGAGATCGAGAACTTCAGCGGCTTCAGCCAGGCCGGGGCGCCCAGCACCACGCCAGGGTCGGCGAACACTGCCACCGCGCAGACGATCGCAAGCAGGCCCATGGATGCAGCGAGCCACAGCAGCGGGCGGTGCCAGGTCACGACTGTGCCCCCGAAACCATCCGGTGGCTGGCGTCTTCCTGGGCCATGCGCCGCAGCCCCGCGAGCAGGGAGTCGCCGAGCACGGTGCCGACGACGACCGTCTCCGCCATGCGGGCACGATCCGGCTGCAGCGCGACGGAGGCGAGATCAACGCTGGCGACGATGGCGGCGGCCCGGGAATACTCGGGCAGCACCGACAGCAGTTCCTCGTGGTCGAGTTGCAGGTACGAGTCGATGACGCGCGCGGCCATCGCGCGGCCGGGATTATCTGTCGACACATTCCACCCGAGTTCGGCGACCACACCGTCGATTTCGCGGAGGCCGGCGGACGACTCATCCGGCAGCTCTACCGAACCGGGGATGGCGTGCTGGGCGACACCCATGGCCCAATCGAGCGGGATATCGGCTTCCGCCGCCGCAAGCACTTGGCGCACGGCGGCCACCGAGAGCCCTCCGACATCGATGAGCGCGCGCACCAGCCGCAAGCGCTCGACATGGCCATCTTCATAGCGGGATTGATTGGGGCTGGTTCGCTCGGGCTCGGGCAGCAGCTCTTCTCGCTGGTAGAACTTGATGGAGGCGACACTGACACCGCTACGATCGCTGAGCTCAGACATTCTCATAACCGATAGTATGACTATCGATAGCAGAAATGTCTACTATCCATTTAGACCTCGGTGTTCGGTAAGAATGGGGGTTATCGGCGAGAACGTGTGGGTGCGCAACAAAAAAGCTTCGCTCGGCGAGGCTCATGCGTGCGGGTGCGGGTCACACCATCTGGCTGGGGTACCTGGACTCGAACCAAGAACAAAAGAATCAGAATCTTCCGTGTTGCCAATTACACCATACCCCAGAGGGCCCAACCGAGGCTGAGCCGACTGTCTACTTTAGCGCACCGCGGGAGTGACTAGGTACTGGAGCACGCACGCGCCCATCGGCTCACAGGATGCAATCGCCGACAACCTGATCCACAGCCAAACTCTCGGAAGGGCTACCGACAACGTGCCCTCACTCATGGCGCAACTGTACCGTGAGCACCCCGCCGCACCTCGAGCGCAACGAGCACCATGTGCGGCACAGTGAGGCCGGCCAGGCCGATGAAGATGATCTGCAGGAGCCGGTCATCCATCGCCATGGCTGGCCCTCCCGAGAGCAGAAACGCGACCGCCGCGAGGATGGGCACCACCGTGTAGAGCACCACAATGGTGACCGTGAGTCGACCGCGGGTCTCTGCGCGAAATCCGGCCCGCAGGTGACGCACACTGTGCAGGGCGCAGAAGTAAACCACGAAAAACACCAGCGGCGGTGCGACGATGGCCAGCAGGGCCACCACCACGAGCTCGACCGCTTCGTTCGGACGGCGCCGCACGGCGAGCACGGCGCCCACCAGCATTCCGGCAAGCGCCAGCGGGGCGAAGAAGAATTGCACCGTCGAGATCGCCTCGCCGCCCCCGGGAGCAAGCGTCTCGTAGAGGCCGGCCACCTCGACTCGATGGCCGAGGGCAGGAAGCGACAGCAGGCCAACCCCCGCAGTGATGCGCAGCCAGGCGGGCCGGTCGCCGTTCCAGTCTGCGCCGAAGTGCACCGCCGATACGGCAAGAAACGCCACCAGGCTGGCGATCGGGTTGAGCAACCACAGCAACACCACCACCACGACGGCCCCGAGATAGGCGAGGTTGAACACCGCAAAACCCACCGCGCCCCTCCAGAGCCCCAATCGCCGAGCGATGAGCGGGTCGAGCGCGCCGTGTGGCAGACCGAGAACCGCCGCGAGAACGCCCAGCACGATAACCTGCGCCTGCAGCGAAGCTTGGATGCCGCTAGCGAAAACTCCTATGGCGAGCAGGGCGACGCCGACGAACAGGTAGGTCTCGACGGGAGCACGCCGGGTGTCGACGGTCGTCATAGTGCCTGCTGCCCAGCGGCGTGAAAGAGCTCGGGCCTGCGCGGCAGCTGCGCAAGAAACGGTAGCAGCGGAAGGCTCGCGATGATGCGGGCGTAGTCGCCCGGGGTGGCCTGGTCGCTGAGAAAACGAACCAGCCGCTCGGGGGGAACCCTGCTGGCAAGAGCAAGGAAGTAGTCTGCGGTTTTCTCCGGATGCGCCCGCACCGCCTGCAGGAAGATCCTGTCCATCTCCCGCCGATCCCAGGGTTCCGCCGGATGCCCGATGGGCGCGCGACCCTCCTGAAGCTGCTGCGCGCACCGCTCGGCCCAGGCCTGGATGCGCAGGAACGCGTATCCGGAGGTGGGCCTGAGCGCGCCACCACCCATCCCGGCCCGGACAACCCCCGGCACCTGATCGCTCACCACGTCGGGCCGGCCCATCGGCAGCACCCCGCGCTCGTGACGCAGAACCCGGGCAGAGCCGAGGCCAAGATTGGCCAGCACGGCGTCGAGGCGCGCCACCATCTCGGCATGGGGCAGCGGGACGGCGCTGAATCTGGTCCACTCAATGACGGCACGGGTGCGTGATAGCGGCAGGATGTAGGTGAATCCGAGACCGTCGACGCCGGAGCGCATCCCGGTCATGAGGCCGACCTCGTCGACGTCGAAGGGAAGCGGGGCATCCACCTCGATCTCCGTGCCGGCGAAGCACTGGTACAGCATCGCGGGGAGCACCTGCGGGCGGGTGTCCACCACCCAGCGCGCGATCACGGCTCCCGAATCGGTCTCTACCCGCACGCCGTTCGGCACCTGCTCGACCGCGGTCACCTGCACGCCGGGCCGAATCGAGATCGAAGTGGATGCCGCCACCCGCCGCAGCGCGTCGGCGTAAAAGTCAGACCCGCGAACGTAGTGGTAGTAGAGCCCGGAAACCGATCGGGTCGACGTGCGTCCGTCGGCGCCGGCGAAGGTCCACGACGACCAGGACTTCGACACGAGGTGACTGAGGTCGTGGTGCTCGGGCCTCCAGAAACACCAGCTGCGGTCATCCACATATTCGCTTCGTGCTTCGAGTGCGACCACGCGGAGGGGCGAACCAGCGTCAGCAAGCTTCGATGCCAG
This sequence comes from Salinibacterium sp., assembly GCF_031364185.1. Taxonomy (NCBI): domain Bacteria; kingdom Bacillati; phylum Actinomycetota; class Actinomycetes; order Micrococcales; family Microbacteriaceae; genus Salinibacterium; species Salinibacterium sp. The sequence continues at coordinate 8,423 of NZ_JANLVV010000009.1, forward strand.
CGAGAGACCTGCGCAACCGGCGCCCAGGATGACGAGGTCGACGTCGTAATCGAATGGCACGACCCCACTCTAAGCTTTTCGGCCCTGCGAACTGCCCGGCTCAGAGGCTCGCGCGAAGCCTCTCGATGCGCCTGAGGGTCGACTCGCGACCGAGCAACTCCATCGACTCGAAGAGCGGTGGGCTGATGCGTCGGCCCGATAGCGCGGTGCGCAGCGGGCCGAATGCCGTTCGAGGCTTGAGGCCGCGCGATTCGATCAGTTCGGCACGCAGCGCGGCCTCGATATTCTCGGTGTTCCAGGGCGCCACCGCAGGCAGCACCGCCGCCGCCGCCGCGAGGATCTCTGCACCGTCGGGGCCCGGCATGGCGTCTGCGGCGAACTGCAGATCCTCATCGGGGGTGAACAGGAACTCGAGCAACTCGCGGGATTCGCCCAGCAGCTGCATCCGCTCCTGCACCAGCGGGGCGGCCGCGAGCAGCATCGCGCGGTCGCCGTCATCCTGAAGCAGGTCGGCGACGTAGGGCTCGAGGCGCTTCGCGAACTCGTGCACCTCGAGCAGACGGATGTGGTCGCCGTTCAGCGACTCGGCCTTCTTCACATCGAAACGCGCAGGATTCGGGTTGACGTCGACCACATCGAACGCGGCCACCATCTCGTCGATCGAGAACACGTCACGATCGGCTGCGAGCGACCAGCCCAGCAGTGCAAGGTAATTGATCAGCCCCTCGGGGATGAACCCGCGATCGCGGTGGTGGAACAGGCTCGACTCAGGGTCGCGCTTCGACAGCTTCTTATTGCCCTCCCCCATGACGTACGGGAGGTGACCGAAGCGCGGGATGGCGGTGGTCACGCCAATCTCGATCAACGCGGTGTACAGGGCAATCTGGCGCGGGGTAGACGACAGCAGGTCTTCACCGCGCAGCACATGCGTGATGCCCATGAGCGCGTCATCCACGGGATTGACGAAGGTATACAGCGGTGCGCCGTTCGGCCTAACGACGACGAAATCGGTGAACGAACCGGCCGGGAAGGTAATCTCGCCGCGCACCAGGTCGTCGAAGCTGAGGTCTGTATCGGGCACCCTGAGGCGCAGTGCGGGCTGGCGACCGTCGGCGAGGAAGCCGGCCTTCTCGGCGTCGCTCAGGTCGCGTTCGAAATTGTCATAGCCCTGTTTCGGGTCACGCCCGGCGGCAACATTGCGCGCTTCGATCTCCTCCCCCGTAGCGAAGGACTCGTACAGGTGGCCGGCGGCCTTCAGCTTCTCGATGACCTCGAGATAGATGTCGGTGCGCTCAGACTGCCGGTACGGCTCGTGCGGCCCGCCAACGTCGATGCCCTCATCCCAGTTGATGTGCAACCACTGCAGGGCATCCAATAGCTGGAGGTAGCTCTCTTCACTGTCTCGCTCGGCATCGGTGTCTTCGATGCGGAACACCAGGGTGCCGCCGGTATGACGGGCGTACGCCCAGTTGAAGAGCGCAGTGCGGATCAGCCCTACATGCGGGGTTCCCGTGGGCGAGGGGCAGAATCTGACGCGGACGTCGGTTCCGGTGGCGGTGGAAAATGGCGCAGTCATCGCCGTCAAGTCTACGAGTAGGTGAGTGTGACGATGGATGCCTCGGCGCAACTGGCACCTTCCGCATCGGCGCCTCCCGCCGCCAGGTGCTCGCGCATCGAGCGCAGGTGAGCGGTGTCGACCGTCGCGATCGTCCACGCTCCTCCCGCGAGTTCATCGAGCACCTCGCACCACTCTTCGGGCCCAAACTTCTCGCGAATCATGGGCTCGAGTTCGGCGATGACGAACGGTGAAACAACGAGCTCCTCACACTCCGCCGCCAGCTCGATCCTGCCCGCTACCGCCCAGTGGCCCGGCGTTCCACCGTCGAAGTACGAGAGCAGGGTCTGCGCAGTGAGAATCACAGGAAGCCGCCCCGCGGTGGTGGTCGGTGGCTCCCGACCGCGAACTCGACAGCCGCTCGGATGATCGCGGCCGACGATACACCTCGGCTAACTGCTACGGCGCGCACGCCTGCCACTACCGAATTCGGCAGGTACACGGTCGTGCGCACCACCCGGCGCGGGTCGGGCTCGGTTCGGTTGGGCTCGCTTCCGCCGGCGCTTTCTCGGTCGGGGCCTCCTCGATCGGGGCTTCCTCGATCGGGATGGATTTCGTCGGGCTCGATCTCGAGGGGCTCGAACTCGAATAGCTCTGGGGTTGGGGGTTGCATCCCGGCAACGTATGGCACTCTGCCATACGTTGCCCAGGGCGAACCCCCTACCCCTGGGCAAACATTAGAACCGTGCCGCGGTGGAGGAGAAGTGGTCGCGGAGAAGTGGTCGCGGAGAAGTAGTCGCGGAGAAGGGGCGGTGGAGAAGGGGGCAGAGACGTGGCGGAGCCGAACATCGGGATCCGATGGCGTGGGGACGGGCGGCAGACGGGCGGGAGGGCGCGCAAGGAGGTCAGTCGGTTGGGCGGGAGGCAGGCGGTTGGGCCGCAGGCGGGCAGGCGGGGTACGGCGGGCGGCGCGGCTAGCCGCGCACCGGGTTGTTGAGAACGCCGATGCCCGAGATCTCGATGTCGACGACGTCTCCGCTGACCATCCTGCCCACGCCGGCCGGGGTGCCGGTCAAAATCACGTCGCCCGGCAGCAGGGTGAACGCGGCGGAAACGTAGGCCACGATGGATGCCACGGAATGCACCATGTCCGTCAGCGGGGCATCCTGGCGCACCTCGCCGTTCAGCCGCGCCCGCACCGTATTGCTCGCGACGACGAACTCGGTCTCGATGACCGGACCAAGCGGGCAAAACGTGTCGAACCCCTTGGCGCGCGCCCACTGGCCGTCGGTCTTCTGCAGGTCCCGGGCGGTCACGTCGTTGGCGATGGTGTACCCGAAGATCACCGAATCGGCATCCTCCTCGGCCACGTTTCTCGCGATGCTGCCGATGACCACCGCAAGCTCCCCCTCAAAATCGACCCGGCTGCTCTGGTGGGGCAGCACAATCGAGTCGCCGGGACCGATCACGGAGGTGTTCGGCTTCAGGAACAGCAGCGGCTCCTTCGGAACCTCTCCGCCAAACTCCGCGACGTGGTCGACATAGTTCTTCCCCACAGCCACGACCTTCGACCTCGGGATGACCGGGGCCAGCAGCCTCGCCTCCGCCAGTGGCACCCGCTCGTCGGTCGTGTCGAACCCGGCAAACATCGGGTCGCCCTTCAGGACAACGATCTCGTCGCCGTCCACGATCCCGAAACGGGGATCCCCACTGATGGTCGAACGAGAACCGATGGTCAAACGAGAACCCACGGTCGAGCGAGGGCCGGTGCTAAAACGCGCAACCTTCACGGTCAGGCCGGAGCGTCGAGGCGGGTGAGCCAGCCGTGCGGGTCAGCGCGGCGGCCGTACTGGATGTCGGTCAGCTCGCCGCGCAAAGACATGGTGAGCTCACCGGCGGGCGCATCCACGTCGCCGATCGTGAAGCCCTCGGCCCTGAACTGCGCGATGGGGGTGACGACGGCCGCGGTGCCGCAGGCGAACATCTCGACGATGTCGCCGGATGCCACAGCCTCACGAACCTCGTCGATGCTGATCCTGCGCCGCTCAACGGCCAGCCCGCGGTCGACGCCCAGCTGAAGGATCGAGTCGAGCGTGATGCCGCCCAGGATGCTCGGGGAATCGGGAGTCACGAGGCGGCCGTCCTTATAGACGAAGACCACGTTCATGCCGCCGAGCTCTTCAATGTACTTGCCCTCCTCCGCGTCGAGGAACAGCACCTGCGCGCAGCCGTGGTCGTACGCCTCCTGCTGGGCGACGAGGGATGAAGCGTAGTTGCCGCCGGTCTTGGCAGCGCCCATGCCTCCCTTGCCGGCCCGGGCGTAGTCGGTCGAGATCCAGATCGAGACCGGCGTCACGCCGCCGGTGAAGTAGGCGCCGGCCGGGCTGGCGATCACGTAATAGTTGACCTTCGCTGCGGCGCGCACCCCAAGGAAGGCCTCCTTGGCGAACATGAACGGCCGCAAGTACAGGCTGGTCTCGGGCGCAGACGGCACCCAGCGCTCGTCGACGGCGATCAGTTGGCGCAACGACTCGATGAAGTCCTCCGTGGGCAGCTCGGGCAGCGCGAGTCGCTTCGCCGAACGCTGCATGCGAGCGGCGTTGGCCTCGGGCCGGAAGCCCCACACCGAGCCATCGGCGTGTCTATAGGCCTTCAGCCCCTCAAACACCTCCTGCGCGTAGTGCAGCACGGCCGCGGCCGGGTCGAGCGCAATCGGGCCGTACGGCTGCACGCGGGCGCGATGCCAGCCACCCTTCTCGCTCCAGCAGATGTCGACCATGTGGTCGGTGAAATGCTTGCCGAAACCGGGCTCCGCGATGATCTCGGCGTGCTCGGCGGCCGAACGGGCCTCCTGGTTTTTCTTCACCAGGAACTGGAGTGAGGCGGGGGCGAGGAGGTTCTTCATGGTGGATCCCTAATGGACTTCGTTGGACGTGCTATTAATTCTGCGCTACTGCTGCCGCGATCGTGTCACCAATCTCGGACGTGGCGCGGGGAAGCGCCCCACGCGCGGCCAGATCGGCTTCGACCGCCGCGGTCACGTTCGCTGCGGCATCCCGATGCCCCAGGTTCTCCAGCAGCAGCGCGATCGACAGGATGGCCGCGGTCGGGTCGGCTCGCTGCTGGCCGGCGATGTCGGGCGCCGAACCGTGCACGGGCTCGAACATGGAAGGGAAGGCGCCGTCAGGGTTGATGTTGCCCGAGGCCGCCAGCCCGATACCCCCGCTGATCGCGGCAGCCAGATCGGTCAGGATGTCGCCGAAAAGGTTGTCGGTGACGATGACATCGAACCTCGCCGGATCGGTGACCAGATGAATGGTCGCGGCATCAATGTGCTGGTATCCCACCACGACCGACGGAAACTCGAGCGCAACCCGGTCGACCGTGCGCTGCCAGAGGCTGCCGGCATGGGTCAGCACATTCGTCTTGTGCACCAGCGTGAGCTGGCCGCGGCGGGCCGCCGCCTGGGTGAACGCAAACCTGACAACGCGCTCGGCCCCGAATGCCGTATTGATCGAGACCTCGGTGGCAATCTCATGCTCTGTGCCGACCCGGATGCCCCCACCATTGCCCACGTACGGGCCCTCGGTACCCTCGCGTACGACCACGAAGTCGACCGCGCCGGGGTTCGCGAGCGGCGACACCACCCCGGGGAACAGCCTCGTCGGACGCAGGTTCACGTAGTGATCGAACGCGAACCGAAGCTTCAGTAACAACCCGCGCTCGATGATGCCGCCGGCCAGGCGCGGGTCGCGAGGGTCGCCTCCGATGGCTCCGAGCAGGATCGCGTCGAAGGGCTCCAGTGCCGCGAGGTCGTCGGCGCCGAGGATGTCACCGGTGGCCAGGAAGTGTGTGGCGCCGAAGGGGAACTGGGTGAACGTGGCATCCACCCCCGTCGCAGTGAGCACTTTCAGTGCCTCAGCGATGACCTCGGGGCCGATGCCGTCGCCGGGGATCACGGCCAGGTTGAGCGTAGATGCCATGGATTTACAGTACCGTCGCCGGGCGCCCCGGCCCGCACTGCTAGCGCACGGCAACAGCTCCCACAACCCCCTGCCGTACTTCGGGTGCCGCCCTATGCTGGCCGCATGAGTATAGGAACCGGAATTGTATTATTTGTCATCGGCGCAGTGCTGGCCTTCGCTCTGAACCTGCAGGTGGACTTCATCGACCTGCAACTCGTCGGCTACCTGCTGATGGGTGCGGGCGTGCTGGTCTTCGTCATCGGGCTCGTGCTGATGTTGCGTAAGCGCCAGTCGATTACCACCGTGCACTCGGGCGTCGACGCACACGGCGGCTCGGTGCAGGAGCGTCGTACTAGCACCACGCCCGACGACGTCGTCTGACGGCTCACGCCTCGACGATATCGATCTCCTTGAGCAGGGTCGCATCGATTGCGGTGCGCACCCTCTCGAGAAGCTCGTCCGGCACCGGGGAGTCGACCGTCAGCACGCTGAGCGCCTGGCCGCCCGCCGCTCGACGTGCGATCTGCATGCCCGCGATGTTGATGTTCGCTTCGCCGAATACCTGCCCGTAGACGGCGACGATCCCGGGCCGGTCAACATAGGTCATCACGATCAGGTGCTCCGCGAAGGGCACCTCGACGTCGTACCCGTTGATCTCCACGATCTTCTGCGCCTGCCTGGTGCCGGTGAGCGTGCCCGAGACGGAGACCTGGCTTCCGCCGGCCAGCGCACCGCGAATCGTCAGGACGTTGCGGTAGTCCTCGCTGACCGCATCCGTCAGCAGGCGAACCGTGATGCCTCGCTGTTCGGCCAGTAGGGGGGCGTTGACGTAGCTCACAGACTCGCTGACAATGTTCGAGAACATGCCCTTGAGCGCCGCCAGCTTGAGCACGTTGACGTCGAATTCGACGATCTCGCCCCGCACCTCGATGTCGACACTGGTCAGTGGCTCGTCGGCAAGAGCCGAGAATACCTGGCCCAGTTTTTCCATGAGCGGGATGCCCGGGCGCACGCTCGGGTCGATGACACCGCCCGCGACGTTGACCGCATCCGGTACGAGTTCGCCGTCGAGGGCCAGGCGAACCGATTTCGCTACCGAGACCCCGGCTTTCTCCTGGGCTTCATCGGTGGATGCGCCCAGGTGCGGCGTGACGATCACATTATCGAGGGCGAGCAGCGGTGAGTCCGTAGGCGGCTCGCTGACAAAGACGTCGAGACCGGCGCCCGCAATGCGGCCCGATTTCACGGCCGTATACAGCGCCGCCTCGTCAATGAGGCCACCACGGGCAACGTTGACGATGAACGCCGTCGACTTCATCAGCGCAAACTGGTCTGTCGAGATCATGCCGGTCGTCTCGGGCGTTTTCGGCATGTGGATGGTGATGAAGTCGGACTGGGCGAGCAACTCGTCGAGCGAGAGCAGCGTCACCCCCAGTTGCTGGGCCCTGGCCGAGGTGACATAGGGGTCGTACGCGACGATGGTGGTGCCAAAGGCCTGCATGCGAGCGGTGATCAGCGCACCAATGCGGCCGAGGCCGATGATGCCGATGGTCTTCTCGTACAGCTCCACCCCGGTGTACTTCGAGCGTTTCCACAGCCCCTGGGCGAGCGCCCCATGGGCCGCCGGGATGTGACGGGCGAGGCTCAGGATGTGGCCGACGGTCAACTCGGCCGCGGAGATGATGTTCGACGTGGGCGCGTTGACGACCATGACACCGGCGGCGGTGGCCGCCTTGATGTCGACGTTGTCGAGCCCCACGCCGGCGCGCGCGATGACCTTCAGCGAGGTGCCGACGGCAAGCGCCTCCGCATCCATCTTCGTGGCGGAGCGGATGAGCACGGCGCTCGCCCCGGCCAGGGCCGACAGCAGAGCCGGCCGGTCAGTACCGTCGACGGATCGCACGTCGAAGTCAGGGCCGAGAGCATCGACGGTAGCGGGAGAAAGTTCTTCGGCGATCAGCACGATCGGCTTGGCCACGGGATCGAGTCCTTCGATTGGGTGGTGGGG
>NZ_JANLVV010000169.1:0-5247 GCF_031364185.1 Salinibacterium sp.
CGTCTTGGTGAAGAACAGAATCGCCGTCGACACACCCGTGTACGGCTTGAAGGCACCGCTCGGTAGCTTCACCACTGCATCGAGTTTGTGCTCTTCGACGAGCATCCTGCGCAAAGCTTTATGAGCAGTGGATGACCCGAACAGCACGCCATCCGGAACGATCACCGCCGCACGGCCACCGTTCTTGAGCAGGCGCAACATGAGCGCCAGAAACAGCAGCTCGGTCTTCTTAGTCTTCACCACAGTGAGCAGATCTTTCGCCGTGGTCTCGTAGTCGAGGCTGCCGGCGAACGGTGGATTCGCGAGGACCAGCGTGTAAGTGCTTTCGATGCTGGCGTCGAAGTGCTCCTCGGCGAGCGAATCGCGGCGCTGGATGGTGGGGTTCTCGACGCCGTGCAACTGCATGTTCATGCTGCCGATGCGCGACATCGACGCGTCAGAGTCGAAGCCCGTGAACGTCAGTCGGTTGAAGTGGTCGCGGGATGCGGCATCCGCGTAGATCTCTTTGCTGTGATGCTCGACCAGAAACTCGGATGCGGCCACCAGGAATCCTGCCGTACCCGCCGCCGGGTCGATGATGCGATCGCTTGGGGTCGGCGCGGTCATGTCGACCATCAGCTGGATGATGTGGCGCGACGTGCGAAACTGCCCGTTCTGCCCCGAGGTGGCCAGCTTGCCGAGCATGTACTCGTAGATGTCACCCTTGGTGTCGCGATCGTTCATCGGGATCTCTTCGAGCAGGTCGACGACCTTGCTGAGCAGCGCGGCATTGGGGATGGTGAAACGGGCATCTTTCATGTTGGAGGCGAAGCTCGACCCTGCAGCGCCCAGATTCCGGATGAACCGGAACACGTTCTGGTCGACAACCTCGAACATCTCCAGCGGCGCGAGGTGCTTGAAACGGCTCCAGCGGAGGTCGGCGTAGGGACGCGGGCGGCGGCCCGTGTCATCCATCCCCTCAGGGAACACCGGGTTCTCGAGGGGCTTACCGAGCAGGTTCGCTTTGCTTTCGGCGAGGGTGTGCAGGTCATCGAGACGCTTGATGAAGAGCAGGTAGGTGATCTGCTCGATCACCTCGAGCGGGTTGGCGATGCCGCCGGACCAGAATGCGTTCCAGACCTTATCGACCTGCTGCTTCAGCTCGCCTGTGACCACGTTGTTCCTCCGCCAATGCCGCCGTTGGACGGGCAGTACAGTCTCTCAGTCGCTACGCGTCTTCTCCTCCACAGGCTGGCTCATTTTCGGTTATCCACAGCTTTATCTGCTCTCTGACCTGGACAAATGCAATGTCGGTGGTTGCTGCGAGAGTGTGGTTATGACCGAAACAGCGCAGGTTCTCGACAGGGTGAGCTCGATGCTCGCCGATGTCGCGCGCGACGGAATGGTCGGCGTCGACGACTCGGCACTGCTCGAACTCACGCGCAAAGTCGAGCAGGTGGGTCGGCTCACCGATGCACTGCGGGCGCTGACGGCTGCCGAGATCGATGAGCGGTCTCGCTACGAGCTCGGGAAGGCGGGGCTTGCCCAGAGCCTTGGCGAGACACGCGGCATGCACCTTGTCGAGAAGCTCACGCTCGTGTCTCAGCGCGAAGCGAGTCGACGGGTGAAACTCGGGCGGGCAATTCGCGAGCGCGTGTGCCTCGACGGGCAGGTGCTCGCGCCAGACTTCCCGCTGGTGTCTGCTGCCGTGATCTCCGGAGCAATGGGGGTGGATGCCGCGACCGCCGTCATCCACGCCCTCACCCAGGCCGCACAGCGCCACGCCCCGGTCGAGCGCCTCGAGGTCGCCGAGTCTGCTCTCGTCGAGGCTGGGCTCACCCTTTCGGCCGACCTGCTTGCCGTTCGTGCGCGGGTCTGGCGCGAAGCCCTCGACCCCGATGGCGCCGAGCCTCGCGACGAAGTGCTGCGCACTCGACGCGCGTTTTGGATCGGCCGCGAAGAAAACGGTCTCACCAAATTTGGTGGATACGCCGACCCCACAAATGCTGCGCTCCTCAAGGCGGCGCTTGCGGAGCGCACCGGGCCGAATGTGATGCCACGGTTCCTCGATCTGCGGGATGGGGCTGATCTTGCCGGATCCTGCGGGTCTGAGGCCGGTGCTTGCGGGTCTGAGGCTGGCGCGGGTGAGGCTGGCGCTGGCGCTGGCGCAGGCGCTGGCGCTGGCTTTCGCGCGGGTTCTGGCGCAGGCACCGCGCCGCGCGATCCGCGCACCCTCGAGCAGAAGCAATTCGACATTGTCATGGGTCTACTGTCGGCGGGTTTGCGGTCGTCCGAAGGTGAACCCGGGAGCATGCGCAGCCTCACCACCGTCGTCGCTGTGATCAAGCTGAGCGACCTCGAAGGCGACACCTCTTCGGGCATTGGGTGGCTTGACGGCATTGACGAACCCGTGTCGGCGGCGACGGTGCGCGAACTCGCGTGTGACGGCGGAATAAGAGTGCTCACGCTCGGTCCGGGCGGCGAAGTACTGAATCTGGGACGCACCCAGCGGTTGTTCAGTCGCCACCAAAAGCTGGCACTCGGAGTGGTGAACGGAGGTTGTGTCTGGAACGGCTGCCACGCCCCACCAGGCTGGTGCCATGCCCATCATGTGAAGGAATTTGCCGATGGGGGGCTGACCGATATCGACAACGGCGTGCTTGTATGCCCTGAGCACCACCACCTGCTGCATGCGTCTGGTTACGAGATGAAGATGGTCAACGGGCTGCCATGGTTGCTGGCACCACTCTGGCTCGACCCGAGTCAAACCTGGCAACCACTCGGGAAAGCGCGAGTGTTGATGACCGTGTGAAGTCTGGGCAGATGAGGGCTGGTTGGGGCCGTAAGCCCGGGGATGTGGGGGCCGTGGTCCTGAGCTCGGGCCCGCAAGGGTCGCGGTCGTGAGGCCGTAGGCGCGGGCAGGAACGCGGTCACGAGGGCATAGGGATGGGCATGGGGCTAGGACTACGGGCGTGGGGTCACGTGCGTCCTACGGCAAGGTTGCTCCGGCGAAGGCAGCCGTGTTTGCGATCGACAGCAGCACAGGAGCCGCGACAGCGACCACGCCGCCCAGCGCCCAGGCGATGCGACGCCGGGCCGCGGCATCCACCTGATGGCGCAATCGGGAGAACTGCGCCTGACGCTGGGGCGTGGCATCCGGCGCGTAGTCTCCGGAGTGCCAGGTCTCGGGGTCGGCCGCGCAGTCGACGATGGCGGCGATCGTGGCGTCAGAGAGCACCCGTGGGCGTCGAGTGATCGTGCGAGCGAGTCGGTTGCTGACCACCACGATCACCCCGGTGGGCGGCGATGTGATGGTGAGGGAGCCGGGATCGACGACAGCGATGACAGGGGTGACATCGATGGGGGCGTCGACCCCGGGGCTCGTGACGCGGGCGATGACCGCGAGATTGGTGACGCGGCCGCCGGCCGGAGGGCTTGTGACGCGGCCGCCAGCAGGAGGGCTTGTGACGCGGCCGCCGGCCGGGGCGCTCATGATCTGGGCGCCGACCACAGGGCTCATGAGCTGGGCGTTAAGCGGCCGGGAATCCACACAGCAGGAGTCCAGTATTGGAGAGTGCGGCGGTCGGGTGTGCGTTATTCGCGCACTCAACAACCGGGCGGCTTTGGACGCTTCGAAGCGTGCATCGCTGATGTGGTGTGTTCGGTGGCCATTCACGAGAACTGACTCGGCTGCCACCCAGACTCGCTGGCCGGAATGATTCTTCGTATTGATGGTGAATACTCCGGATGGCCCGATCACGATGTGGTCGATATCGATATCGCTGTCGCCCGCACCGACCGGGACCGAGTGAAGCACGGTGAACTGCGGGCCCAGCGCGCTGAGAATGCTCGCGACGCGAAGCTCGCCAAGCGCTCCTCGGTACCAACTGCGAGCATCCGCAGTAAGAGGACTCTGGCCGAAAACCTGACCGAGCACAGACCGACGACGTGCCGAAGACTGAATGCGAAGACATTCGCTGACGACGGAGTAGGCCGGGCCCCGCGTTAGCAGAGAAGGCCCGGCACCACTCGTCACGACATGGCTCCCCCGAGCCAGTACATCTGTCACCGATCCCCCGATCTCGACAGGTATGACGCTACCGATTCACCGGTATATCGAGAAGCCCCCAGATAGGGTTACACGAGGTGAAAGCCCGAAAACGTGACGTTTTGGCACCCTCGAATTTGCCCAATTCGGCGGCAAATTTACGAGATCGCCGCCAACGCTCGCCGTACGCTTAAGTCATGACGAGGCGCCCCGATAGTTCCGACCGCAGGCGGTCACGAGACCACACGTCGAGGGGCTTCGAACCGGTCTACAGCGGAGCCGTCGCAGCCGGCCGCGCGCTCTTCGGAATCTGGCGACTCAAGCCCACCGTGGTCGGTGCCGACAACCTTCCCGACACCGGTGGAGCCGTCATCGCGATGACCCACTTCGGCTACTTCGAATTCGCGCTCGTCGAGTGGATGACCTGGTTACATAATCGGCGTCGCATCCGATTCATGGCCAAAAAAGAAGCGTTCGATAAGCCGCTCGTCGGCCTGCTACTGCGGTCCATGCGTCACATCTCGGTGAATCGCCAAGCGGGAGCCGCGGCCTACGCCGACGCGGTAGCTGCACTAAAAAGAGGGGAGCTCATCGGAGTGTTCCCGGAGGCCGGAGTCAGCGCATCCATGACGGTGCGCGAATTGAAGACCGGCGCCGCTCGACTCGCGGCGGAGGCCGGCGTGCCGCTCATACCGGTGTCGGTGTGGGGAGGACAGCGGCTGATGACGAAGGGCCACAAGACTCGCTTCTTCGAACGGTTTGGCGTGCCGATCAGCTTCACCTTCGGAGCTCCGATTGTCGTGACGTCGGAAGACGACGTTGTGGGGGCGACAGATGCCCTGCGTGAAACATTGCAGGCGATGGTAGACCGCGAGCAACAGCTCTATCCGGTAAGTGGGACTGGGCAATGGTGGCAGCCGCAGAACCGCGGGGGTACGGCGCCAACTCCTGAGGAGGCGACGGCTGCCGAAGCGGAGCGAGCGCGCCGCCGGGCGGCACCCGTCGAGCGGTAGACGATGTGCAGTACGCGGTGCGCGGTGCGCAACGAGTAGTCGTCACCCACTCACCGCGACATCCCGTCATGCGGGTTAGGGTCATGGAATGACCAAGCAGACGTCCAGGCGCCGCCAGTGAGCGGCTCACTGGTTCTCGACATCGTGCTCGGTCTCGTGCTGATCGCCTACAGCGTGTACGGCTTCCGCAATGGATTCTCTCGAAGC
>NZ_JANLVV010000091.1:0-1444 GCF_031364185.1 Salinibacterium sp.
CACCGGAGTAGACGTCTGGAACATCAACTCCTCCGAGTGGTCTGACCGCGGCTACGAGTTCGATGCAGCCGAAGCGGGCACGCCGTTCCGCTCCAGCGACCACGACCCCGTGAAGGTTGGGCTGAGCTCGGCACTCCCGCCGGTGAACATTGACCTGCTCTCGATCAACGACTTCCATGGTCGCCTCGAGGCCGCTCCGCCGGTCGCTGGAGCGGCCGTGCTCGCCGGCACCGTCGACAAGTACCGCGCCGCGAACCCCAACACGGTCTTCGTGGGGGCCGGTGACCTGATCGGTGCCTCGACTTTTACGTCGTTCATCCAGAAGGACCAGCCCACGATCGACGCTCTCAACGAGATGAAGCTCGACGCGAGTGCGCTCGGAAACCATGAGTTCGACGGTGGACGCGCAGATCTTGATGACCGCATCATTCCGGCTGCGAAGTGGGATTATCTCTCGGCAAACGTCTACGACAAGGCCACGGGCAAGCCCGCCTACGACCAGTACTTCCTCAAGAACTTCGGTGACGTGACGGTCGGCTTTATCGGAGCCGTGACAGAAGAGCTACCCAGCCTGGTCAGCCCGGCCGGAATCGCGACCCTGGAGGTCAAGCCCGTCGTTGCGGAGGTCAACCGAGTTGCTGACGAGCTCAGCGATGGCAACGCGGCCAACGGCGAAGCCGACGTGATTGTGCTGCTCGTTCACGAGGGCGCGGCCACGACCGATATCGCGAGTGCTACCGATGACTCACCGTTCGGTCGGATCGTCACCGGGGCAAACGCTAATGTCGACGCGATCATCTCGGGCCACACCCACCTCGCCTATGATCACGAAATTCTCATTAAAGGCACCAACACACTGCGCCCGGTCATCTCGTCGGGGCAGTACGGCGAGAAGTTTAGTCACACCTCGATCTCGGTAGACCCGAAGTCGGGCGAGCTGATTTCTATCTCGGCCGAGGTGCTCCCGCTCGTCGGAGCGGCCGCGCCAAACCCCGCCGTCACGAAGATTGTCGCAAACGCGGTCGCGGTCGCTAAGGTGCTCGGGGCGGTAAAGGTCGGAGACATCACCGCCTCCTTCACCCGCGCGAAGCAGACTGCGGGAGCGGAGAACCGCGGTGGTGAATCGACACTGGGCAACTTCGTCGCGGACGTACAGCTCGACGCCACCAAGGCGTCTGGCGCAAAGATTGCATTCATGAACCCGGGAGGCCTTCGTGCCGACCTGGCGTTCGGCTCCACCGGGGCCGCCGATCCCGATGGCAACGTGACCTTCGCCGAGGCGGCAGCGGTCCAGCCGTTCGCCAACACACTGGTCACAATGAACCTGACTGGAGCCCAGCTTAAGGCCGCGCTCGAACAGCAGTGGCAGCCCGCTACCGCATCTCGACCGTTCCTGAAGCTTGGCGCGTCCAGAGGATTCGAGTACACCTACGTCGTGAACCCG
>NZ_JANLVV010000173.1:0-2089 GCF_031364185.1 Salinibacterium sp.
CCGTGAGCGACACGGACAGCACCGGGATGGCGCCCCACGACCGTGTACCCGAATCGCTCGTAGAACGCTTCAAAGTGGTGCCCATCTCGGGTAGTGAGCTGGAGCTGTTCCAAGCCGAGGTCCGCGGCCACCGCGTGGAGGCCGCGCATCAGCACCGTACCGGTACCGCTCCCCTGAATGCTCGGATCGGGCCATGACTCGCAGAACCGTGCGCCAATGCAGGGTCAGGGGTGAACCGCGGTCGACGAGAAACCCCATGCCGACAACAGCATCATGACGACGCAGGATGCCAAAACTGTCGTTCCCGGCAGCGACCCGGGCGAGCGCATCCGCAAGACGGTCTGTCTTTGTAGTCGCCTGGTTATAGAAACGGGCCGCGAGGAACTCGTCGCGCAGCGGCGATCCGATCATGAAGTTCTGCGTTGGGAAGATTCGGGCTCAGTATGGCGCGGACAGCCCGCTGAACATCGGGAAGTGCTTGATGTTCCGGGTGAGCAGCGCAGCGTCGAGCAGCACCGCAGTCGCCGCGATTGCGAGATCCGCAGAATCGATGCCGCGGTTGCTCGGGAGCCACCGCCGTCCGTGGCCGCCGGCGACCTCGGCGACCCGATCGTCCAGGGGGTGCCAGGTGAAAACCGCGAGCAGGGCGCGAGTGGCGGCTTCCTCCCGAGGTCGCATGCCCGCCAGCACTTCCAGCCGGGTCACCTCGCTCGCGTGTAGCGGACCGACCATCCGCGCGTTTCGAAGGACTTCAGCGGCGGCGACCTCTCCGCGGAGCACATCGACAAGCACCGAGGTGTCGACGAGGGCACTCATCGCGCGGTTGTCTGACGGAGCCGATCACCGGAGCGAATGCCCTCGACATACGTCTCGCCGTCGATCTTTCGATCGTGCCAGGCACCCAAAGCGAGATCAATCGCCTGCACATCCTGCTCGGCATCCCTGCGGAAACCGTAGGTCCCTGCGACAGCATCACGGATCAGCGCAGAGATCGATCGACCGGTCCGTGCAGCCTCCGCATCGAGGACGCTCCGATCCTCGTCGGTCAGTGAGATTTGCGTGCGTTGCATGATGTAATTATACATCACTTAGTGCGGGATGCTTCGCGCACGATCACGTCGCCGGGATGTTGTGGAGCTACCGGCCCACGCGGTCTCCGTCGACCGCCTCGACGCGCTGCGTTCGCCGCACCTCGACGGGTTTCGGCCCAACGACCCTCGCGCGGATTGCCCGCGCCCGACGCACGGCTCCTCGAAGTGGCATCCCCACGGCCAGCGCGAGGTAGCCGCCAAGACTGCGGTCGTACCGACCCAGCGCCCGCTTGCGATCCCACACCCGCCGCACGTTTCCGCCGAGAGTGCCCCTGAACTGCGGCCGCAGCGGCAGGTCGGCCTGGTCGCGACGTCTCACCCCGGCTTCGATGGCCGAAATCCAGGTGTCGCCGGATGCCTCGTGGAAGTAGTTCTCGTCAAGCCATCCCGCATCGGGGTTGCGGTAGCGCCCCGCGATCAGGTCATCCGAACTTCCGAGCAGCCCGCTGTCGTCGAACACCAGATTGATCATGGACTCGGATACACCGAAATCATCCAGGACGAGCACGGGAACGCCCATCGCGGCGGCCTCGAGTGCGGCGGTCGAACTCACCGTCACCAGTGCGGCGGCCCGCTCGAGATGGGCCGGCATCGAACCGGTGGACACCACCAGATTGTCGGGGACGTCCGGCACCCTGGCGAGAATCTCATCCAGGGGATACCGCTCCGCGTGGGTCTGGGTCTCACCGGCTGCGGCTCTCAGCTTGAGCACCACGCGACGCTCGGGCTGCTGCCGCGCGGTCTCGACCAGCCAGCCGACCAGCTGTTCTCGGTCGATCAGCGACCGCGGCACCTTGGCCTGCGCCGCGAAGACGATGTCGTCGCCGCCCACCGCGGAGCGGCGCGACCGAGCGAGGAAGGGCAGGGTGGCGAGCCCGAAATCCTGCTCGATCCCCCAGTGCTCCGCGAGCGAACGGAACGCGGCGATCTCACGCTTGCTGTGCAGGATGAGCAGGTCGACCTGCGAGCGGTAGTACAGCGCGAGCAGCGTCGCCGGG